>DATMOZ010000176.1:0-3429 GCA_035567995.1 Acidobacteriaceae bacterium | reverse complement strand
GTCGTAGTGGCTCCGTTCGGCTGCACGACAGTCTGGGCGCCGTTCGCGGACTGCGTCGAAACGCCTCCATTCGCGGCAACGGCGGTCTGCGTTCCATCCGGTTTCGTGATGGTTTGCGAGCCGTCCGGATGAGTGACAATCTGCGTTCCATCGGCCTTCAATACGGTCTGCGTTCCATCAGGCTGCTTGGTGACCTGGTCATGTTTGCATCCCGCAATAAGCAGAGACGAAAGGGCGACAGCGGCGATGAGCCGGGTGTAGCGAAATGTGTTTTTGTTCATTCTTTCTCCTTGAGGCGTTCGCGTGCTCTGCGCCGCCAGCGTGCATAAGTTGAGATGTAGAAATCTCGCATCGAGTCAGTTCAGCCCGAAAGGGATTACGATTCTATGAGGAGTGTTTCACGAATGACCACCGCCACAGAGACCACCACCGTAGGAAAACGGCCGCAGCTTGCCCACCTGACCGCTGCGCTCGAAGAAATGAAGCAGCGCGGCACGCACTTCAAATTGCGCGTGCTCGAAGACGAACAGGAAGCAGTCTGCACCTACGATGGCAAGCGCGTCATCAATCTCTCTTCGAACAATTATCTCGGCCTGACCACACATCCGAAATTGCGCGAGGCTGCGATTGAGGCGACCAGGAAATACGGCGTCGGCTCGGGTGCCGTGCGTACGATCGCGGGCACAATGCGCATTCACATGGAACTGGAAGAGAAGATCGCGCGCTTCAAAAATGTTGAGGCCTGCGTTGTCTTTCAGTCCGGCTTTGCCGCGAATGCAGGAACCGTTTCGTCGATCCTCAGCAAGGAAGATTTCATTCTCTCCGACGAGCTGAACCACGCCAGCATCATCGACGGCGCGCGGCTTTCGCGGGCGAAGATCAAGGTATTCCGCCACAAAGACATCGCCCACGCGGAAGAACTCCTCAAAGAAGTGCAGCACGAACCGGGACGCAAGCTGCTGATCACCGACGGTGTTTTTTCCATGGATGGTGATATCGGTCCCGTCGATAAGTTGTGCGACCTTGCGGATAAGTACGGCGCAATCATGATGGTCGATGATGCGCATGCTTCCGGAGTGCTCGGCCGCAACGGCCGTGGCAGCATTGACCACTTCGGCTGTCATGGCCGCGTCGACGTACAGGTCGGAACTCTCTCCAAGGCAATCGGCGCGCTCGGCGGATACGTGTGTGGCTCGCGCGATCTGATCGATTACCTCTATCACCGCGCGCGGCCGTTTCTGTTTTCTACGTCGCACCCGCCGTCGGTCGCGGCTACCTGCATCGCGGCCTTTGACCTGCTGGAGCAGGAACCGGAACGCATCGAGCGTCTCTGGTCGAACACTCGCTACTTCAAAGCGGAGCTGGGTAAGCTCGGCTTCAACATCGGCGGCGTGAACACCCCTGCGAGCGAGACTCCGATCACTCCCATCATCGTCGGCGACGGCAAGCTGACGATGCAGTTTTCGCGCGAGCTCTTCGACGCGGGCCTGCTGGCGACCGGCATTGCATTTCCGACCGTCGCCGAAGGCAAGGCACGCGTCCGCACGATCCTCTCAAGCGAACACACCAAGGAGCAGCTCGATCAATCGCTGGACATCCTGCGCAAGGTCGGCAAGAAACTCGGGATCCTCGCATAGCAAGCCGCGACATTGTCTTACGGTGGAAGAGCCGCCGGGTGCCCCATCCTTGCGCAGCAAGGGTGGGACTGATCCGCCCCGCGTCGCCGCGACATTGTCTCACCGGTGGAGGAGTGCGTCCCGCAATATCGTCTCGCGTGTAAGCGCTTGTCTTTACGGTGGAAGAGCCGGGCTTTAGCCCGACGTCCAGGCACCCTTAGAGAAGGGGCTTTAGCCCCGGGCCCTTTCCTTCACTGGCACAACAAAACCGGGTGCCCCATCCTTGCGCAGCAAGGGTGGGACTGATCCGCCCGAACGCCGGATCTCTTTGACCATCCCATATCCGGACTGTATAGTCTGGATATGGCCCGCACCAAAGAATTCGACCCCGAGCAGGCCCTGGCGGCCGCGATGAACGTCTTTTGGCGGCTGGGATACGAAAACACTTCTCTCGACATACTGATGCACGAGATGGGGATCGCCAGGCAGAGTCTCTATGACACGTTCGGCGACAAGCGCGCCTTGTACCTGAAGGCCCTCGCTTACTACCGCGACGAAAGCCACGCCTCGCTCCGCCGTTTGTTCAGCTCGGTTCGCCCTGTGAAAGCGGCCTTCCGCAAACTCCTCCTCGATCTCAGTGCGGAGTCGCGCGCGCAGCACGCCCGCGGATGCTTGCTACTGAGTGCAAACATGGAGCGTGACTCCGGCGACGCGATCATCGCAAAACTTCTGCTGCAGAACCAGCGCACGGTGGAATCGATCTTTACCGACGCGCTGCGCAAGGCCCAGAAAGCGGGGGAGTTATCGCGCAACCAGGACCCGGCCTCCCTGGCGCGCTTCTTCGTCGCGACCATCCAGGGAATGCGCGCAATGGCCAGGATAAAGTCCGACCGCAAGGCCCTTGAAAGCGTGGCCAGCGTCGCCCTGGCAGCGCTCGAATAATTTCCTGCATCGTTATCCGGACTGAGTAGTCTATTAATGTATCTAGACTAATGAGTCTATAAAGGAGAAACATATGGGACGTCTTTCAGGAAAAGTAGCCATCGTTACCGGCGCCAGTTCGGGAATCGGCCGAGCCACCGCGAAACTCTTTGCCCGCGAGGGCGCGAAGCTCGTCGTCGCTGCCCGGCGTCAGGCGGAGCTCGATTCCCTGGTCGCTGAAATAGCGGCCGATGGCGGAGAAGCCATCGCACTGGCTGGTGATGTTCAATCGGAAAACTTCGCTCAGTCTCTCGTCTCCACCGCCGCTGATCGCTTCGGACGTCTCGACATCGCGTTCAACAACGCTGGCATCATGGGCGAAGCCGGACCAACCTCCGGCATCTCAGAAAAGGGTTGGACAGAGACCCTCGCCGTCAACCTGACCAGCGCGTTCCTCGGTGCAAAGCACCAGATTCCGCAGATGATCAAGCACGGCGGCGGCTCCGTCATCTTCACCTCAACATTTGTTGGTCACACAGTGGGCTTCCCCGGCGCGGCGGCTTATGCTGCCAGCAAATCAGGTCTGATCGGGCTTACCCAGGCACTCGCAGCAGAATTCGGCCCGCAGGGCGTGCGCGTCAACGCTATTCTTCCGGGCGCAGTAGACACGCCAATGTATCAACAGATGAACAACACGCCAGAAGCGCAAGCGTTCATCACCAACCTGCATGCGCTGAAGCGCGTTGGAACCTCGGAAGAAATCGCGCGCTCAGTACTCTATCTCGCCTCGGATGATTCCGCATTCGTGACCGGAACGGCATCGCTTGTCGACGGCGGCCTCTCAATCACCAGAACCTAACCTCGGATGAGCGTGCCGGGTCTTCATCACCTT
>DATMOZ010000175.1:0-10651 GCA_035567995.1 Acidobacteriaceae bacterium | reverse complement strand
GTCAATACGATTGGCCCCAAAGTATGGCTCACGCCGGGATCGATCAGTGTCGCGGTCGATAGGCTGGAGAAGAAAGCGCTTGTGAAACGGAAAAATACCGATGACCGGAGAGTGCGCCTGGTCGAGCTCACGGCGAAAGGGCGCGCGGTCATCAGCAAAACCTTTCGGAAACACGCGGCCACGATGGAAGAGGCCGCCGCGGTCCTCTCAAAAAAAGAGCGGCTTGTCCTGCTGCGGCTCCTCAAAAAACTTGGAAAGGAAGCGGAGGATAAGTCTTAGCGGAATTACGATTCGGCGGCGGTAGGATCCCCCGAGACGTTCTATACGATAGCTCGAAAGGAGAAATGAAATTAAACATCCTGACAGATCTCGTTGTTCGTGGGCGGAGGGTGACCCACTCATGCGTGAATATCATGACCGGGAGTGGGGTCTTCCCGACTTTGACAGCCGGTCCCTGTGGGAAACGCTGATGCTCGAGGGATTCCAAGCTGGTCTCGCGTGGATCACTGTCCTGCGCAAGCGCGAGGCCTTCCGCGCCGCATTCCGGCAGTTTGATCCTGTAAAGGTCGCTCGTTTCGGTCAGAGAGAGATAACGAAGCTGATCGAGGATCCGGGCATCATCCGTTCTCGCGCTAAGATCGAGGCCACGATTAATGGTGCCCGCATCTTCCTGGATATGCAGCATGCCGGAGTCGACTTCTCCGAATGGATCTGGGGTTTTGTCGACGGTAAGCCCATTCAGAACGGCGGGCCTGCTCCTACGACTTCGCCTCTTGCCGGAACTATATCGAAGGAGCTGAAGCAGCGTGGCTTCAAGTTTGTGGGACCAGTGATCGTGTATGCCTGGATGCAGGCCACCGGTATGGTCAATGACCATGCCCAGAATTGCTTTCGGCGCGAGTACTGTGCCCACAGGCAGCGGAGACTTCCGCAATGATCGGTTATTTGATCCTTACGTGAACAAACGCTGGACGAGTCTCGGCAGCCTTTAGCGCACTCGCTGTTAGTCGAAGATGTCGCAAGTTGTTGATTTGATGGTGGACCTGGTCGGGATCGAACCGACGACCTCTTCCATGCCATGGAAGCGCGCTCCCAGCTGCGCCACAGGCCCACATGCGGTAGGAATTCCAGTGTACAACAGCGGCTGGGCACTTTGCCTCTTCCCTCGGGCTTTGCCGCAGAGACAAATTGTCCGTGCGCGGTGTCTAAATAACCAGAGTGCGCGAGACACTCTGCTCCGGGCGGCGCCTGCGCCGGTCGCCTGGAGTGGGCGCAGGTTGTCTGGTTCGCGCGAATGCGATAGCGTTATCGTTTCAAAGGGAACTGACAGGTAAACGGATGGGGCATCTGGCGACTATCGTTGGAGCGGGCGGACGGCATGAAGAAGCCGCGGTCATATCCGAACTGCGCGCCGGATCAGAAGAAGCATTTGCGTGGCTCATCGCACAGTTTCACCAGCCGGTGTATTCCCTGCTCGCGCGAACGATTCATGACCCAGCGGACGCGTCCGATCTGACGCAGGAAGTCTTCCTCAAGGTCTTTCGCGGCATCAACACATTTCACGGCGACTCAAGTCTGCGCACCTGGATCTATCGCATCGCCCTGCACGAAGCGTCGAACCGCCGCCGCTGGTGGGGCCGTCATAAGGGAAAAGAAGTTGCCATCGAGGCTGAAGTCAGCGACCACGGCAGCGGCACTCAGGTGTGTATTGGCGAGACGCTGGCCGATCAGCAGCCCTCTCCCTTTGATTGCGCAGCCAGTTCTGAAGTGAAATCGCGCGTCGAAGCGGCGCTCCGCGAAGTGCCGGAGCCATTTCGAACTGCCCTTGTATTGCGCGACATCGAAGGCCTCAGCTATGAGGAATGCGCAGAAGTTTTGGGCACGCAACTGGGCACGGTAAAAAGCCGGCTGATGCGTGGGCGCGCTGCATTAAAGGTTCTGCTGCAGGAGTGGGTGTCGGCAAGTTACACGAATGGCCGCAAAGGAGAAATTCGATGATCGACTGCAACGCAGCTCGTGCTCAATTCTCCGGTTATCTTGACGGCGCGGTTTCCGGCCGCGTGATGCAGTCGATTGCGCGCCATCTCGATGCATGTGCAGATTGCAGAAATGACTTTTCCGCCATGCGCGAAACCCAGCGGCTTCTCAGCATGCTGGGCCCCGCGAAAGTTCCCGCGGATCTTGCGCTGCGCATCCGCGTCGCCGTGTCGCAGGAACAGACCCATCAGCCTTCGTGGAACAAGGCCCGCCTGCAATCGCGTTGGGACAATACAATTGCGCCGTTTCTTTTTCAGCTCGGTTCCGGGCTGGCGTCGGCGCTCCTGTTGCTTGGCGTCGTGATTCTCGGCACAGGAGTCTTCCCTACTCCACCGGCAGTCCTCGCGCACGATGAGCCTATCCAGTTCCATACCGCTCCTCATCTGCTGTATGTCGCGGAGAGCGCAAGCCCCGATATCGCAATGCTGAACGAAGTCGTGGTGCAGGCCGCGATCAACACACAGGGGCAAGTCTATGACTACCGCATCGTCTCAGGGCCTGATACGCCCGAGGTGCGCGCCGCGGTCGCCGGCCGTCTGCTGCTCAGCGTCTTCGAGCCCGCTCGCACGTTCGGGCAACCGGTGAATGGTCAGGCAATCCTGTCGTTTGCCGGAGTGGACATCACCGCTTAGCGTGCGGCGATACACTAGAACTGTCTTGATGAAGTCTTCCTACCGCCCGCTGGTGGCCCTCGCCCTCGTTCTCTCTTCTGCTTTCGGCGTGTCGCACCTTCGCGCTCAGTCCTCGTCCTCCAGCTCATCGAATCCGTCTGTTTCTGAAGGCGAAAGCGCGCCGCACGTGCCCACACAGCAGGAAATGGCGAAGCCGCAAAAGGCGCCTGCAATCGTAGATCCCGCGGGCCCGACAGTCGGCCTTGTAACAAGCGAAGCCTTGTTTGACATGGCCACGGCGCTCAATGCCTGCGGATACGACGATGGCCTTGCGGAGTCCGACCCGGTGCGCACACAGGTGCGCCAGGCCGTGGATGAGACGATGCAGGCGTCAGCAGCGGCGCGGGAAGCGCGCGACGGCGTCTGCAATTACTTTCGCCTGCATCGCATGCCCAACGGAGCCCGTGATCTTTCGCAGTATGTATCGCTCGCGCTCTACCTTTCTCCGCCGCCCGGACTGGTTCCCAACGTATCGCTCGACGAAATGCCTCCTGACGCTGCGCTGGTGAGCGAAGTGCTGCCGTTGCTTCGAACGTTCGCAGAGACAGCCAAATTGCATTTGATCTGGGCCACGCACAAACAGGCGTACGAAGAAGAAGTCACGAAGTTGCACGATCCGCTGACCCGCATGATCGTCGACACGAACGCTTATTTGAAGCAGTCGGCGAGCGGCTACAGTGAGCGCCGGTTTCTGGTTGTGGTCGAACCCATGATCGCGCCCAGCCAAACGAATGCGCGTGTGTACGGCGCGGATTCGATCGTCGTGGTTTCGCCATCGCACGGCGCCATCCCGTTGAACGATGTTCGCCACGTATACCTTCATTATTCTCTCGAGCCGTTGCTGTATGCGCGTTCCGGAGCGATGGATCGCCTGCTGCCGCTCTTGAAGACGGTGCGCGATGCGCCGCTCGACGTCAGCTATCGGTCCGACATTGTGGCGCTGGTGACTGAGTCGCTCATCCGCGCAATCGAAGCGCGGACGATGGTGACAGGAATCGCGGAGTACAAGATGCCGGCAAATATCTCGCACAGCGACATGGCGCGAATCGAGCGCGAACGCTCAGCGGTGAACCAGCAAATAGACGCCGTGCGCCAGAAATCGGTTGAGCACTCGATGCAGCTTGGATTCGTGCTTACCGCGTATTTCTACGATGCACTTGGCACCTTCGAGCACGACCCGACCAGCCTTAAGGAAGCCATCGGCGACATGGTTTACGGCATGGATGTTTCCTCGCAGGTGGGTCGCGCGAAGAAGATCGCTTTTTTGCCCGAAGGCTCAACAGACGTCGTGAAGCGCGCGCCGCGACAGATCAGTGTTCTCGATCAGGCGGAAATCAAGCTGATGAAGGGCGACCGGGACGGCGCGACACAACTCGCTCAACATGCTCTTGAGCAGCATACGGGAGACCCGGCGCGGGCGAACTTCATTCTCGCGCGAACGGCCCTGATGGCGGGCGATGGCGAAACCGCCGAAAAGGACTTCCAACAGACGATTGCTCAAACCAGTGATCCGCGTCTGCTGGCGTGGTCGCATATCTATCTCGGTCGCTTGTACGATCTGGTCGATCAGCGTGACCAGGCGATCACCCAGTACAAAGCGGCCTTGACCGTGCGAGACAGTCAACCCGACACCAAGCAGGCGGCAGAACGAGGGTTGAAAGAACCCTACGCTGTGAAGAAGAAAGCTGCTTCAACGGCGGATACCCAGCATCCGCAGTAGAACAGGCATCGCTTGCGATCAGCTAAAGTAGCCAAGATGGCCAAGCAGGTTGTACCTCGCGAGACACGCAAGAGTCCGCTCGCGAAGGCGAACAAGATAACGCCCGTCGACAAGCTATCGGCGCGACTTGGCTACCATTTCCGCAATCCGGCGTTGCTCGATCAGGCGCTGACCCACGGCAGCTTCTTCTATGAACAAGGGGACAAGCTCGATGCGGGTGGACCTGTCGCTAAAAGAGATAATGAGCGGCTTGAATTTCTTGGCGACGCCGTGCTGGGCCTGGTGGCGGCCGAGACGCTTTTCGCACTCTTTCCCGACGCGCGCGAGGGACAGCTCACGCAGATGCGGGCTCAGTTGGTGAGCCGCAAACACCTCGGCGAAGTTGCCATCCGCCTGAAATTCGGAGCGGCGCTGCGTTTAGGACACGGCGAAGAGCGCTCCGGAGGGCGCAAGAAAGCGGTGCTCGGCGCGAATGCTCTTGAAGCGGTGGCGGGAGCGATGTTTCTCGACGGCGGTCTTGAACCCGTTCGCACGCTGTTTAGCATGCATATCGCAGCGGATGAGCTGAAAGCATTCGTGAAGACCTTCAAAGCAGGCGAGAATCTCAGCGACGCCAAGAGTGCGTTGCAGGAACGGCTTCAGGCCAAAGAAGGATTGCGCGCAGAATACACGTTGATCGCAGAGACTGGTCCTGACCACGATAAGAAGTTCACCATGCAGGTCAGCGCTATGACCGGCGGCCGCGTGCGCACGGCAAAAGCGACCGCGCGCACGAAGAAACTTGCCGAACAGGAAGCAGCCCGCAAATTGCTGGCGCGTCTTGACCTAAATTCGGGCCACACGTGATGCTGCCAGCCACCCCCACAGCGAAAGATTCCGTACTTCATCCTGCATCTCCGTCGGGCATGGTTAACACCATGGCAATCATGGCGATCGTGGCGTTGTTTGTGCTGACCTTCGTCGTGCAGTCCTTCCAGATTCCATCGGGATCGATGGAAAACACCTTCCTTGTAGGCGATTTTCTGCTTGTGGACAAACTTGTCTACTCTCCCAGGGGATTTCTCAAGGGGTTGTTGCCCTATCGCGAACCCCGCGATGGCGACGTGATCATTTTTCACCATCCTTTCGACCCAGCGCTGTTGCTGGTGAAGCGGGTCATCGGAGTACCGGGCGATCGCATTCGCATGCGCGATGGTGTTGTCTTTCGTAACGGGGCACGCTTGACCGAACCGTACGCAATGCACGTCGCATCGGTTGCGGACTACTACCGCGACAATTTTCCCGATGGCGCGGCGGCAGACGAGCGCGTGCGCACTGCGTGGTCTTCTCAACTGACGCGCGAGGCGCGTGACGGCGAGTTCACGGTGCCTGCCGGCGGCTTCTTCGTGATGGGCGACAACCGCGACCTGAGTCTTGACAGCCGCTACTGGGGCGTCGTTCCTCGCCAGAACATTGTCGGCCGCCCGCTGTTCATCTACTTCTCCCGCGATGTGTGGCCGAAACGCGATGATAAACTTGGCCACGAGCGCGACACTCTGTCAGCGCGCTTCGCGCGGATATTCCGCGTCGTTCACTAGAACAGCACTGGAGAGCCGTTTGCCGAAGCTAAAGACCATTGCTCCTGAAAGCGCGACAACTCCAACGCCTGAAAAAGAGACCGCACTTGAATCGCTGGCTGGCATCTGCACCGTGCTGGTGGTCGGCCTCTTCGTCATTGCATTCATCTTTCAGAATTTCGAAATTCCTTCAGCCTCGATGGAGGACACGCTGCTGATCGGCGACCACGTTTTCGTCGACCGCGAGACGTTTGCTCCGGCCAGCCACTGGCTGCCGATCGAACACGCCCGCGATCCGCAGCGCGGTGACATCATCGTTTTCTTCAAACCGGGCGAGCCCGGTCTTTTCCTGGTGAAGCGCGTCGTCGGCATTCCAGGTGATCGCCTCCACCTGGAACACGGAGTCGTCATCCTCAACGGTCAGCCCCAGCCGACTCCGCCCGAGGGACACGCCAGCAACGGCTCGTACGATCCCTATCGAGATGAATTTCCTGCCGTCTCACCGGACCAGTCGACCAGTGTGACAGCGACCTGGGCCGTCGAGATGCAAAAGGACCTGAAAAATGGCGAGCTCATCGTGCCACCGGGCCGGTATTTCGCCATGGGTGACAACAGGCCGGTCAGTCTTGACAGCCGCTTCTGGGGCTTTGTTCCGCGCGAGAATATCGTCGGCCGGCCTCTCTTTATCTACTGGTCCTTCATCACCCCCGAAGAGCAGATCGAGAAAACAAGCCCCGGTGATCGCATCGCCTGGTACTCGCACATCATCCTGCACATCTTCGATCAAACCCGCTGGCGCAGGATGTTGCGCCCTGTGCGCTGATCGCCGCTTGTCGAGCTCGGAGAACAAAGCGTGAGCCTATCTTCAGGCCAGCGACGCACGCTGATCTTGTTAGCAGCGCTCGCGGTGATAGCCGTCGCATTGGTCGCGCCGCCGCTCATCCAGATCAACCGCTTCCGCAGCCGCATCACCAATAACATCGGCGCGGCCATCGGCCGGCCAGTGAGCGCGGATTCCGTGCAGTTCGAGTTTTTGCCGAAGCCTGCGATTGTGCTCACCAACTTCGTCGTTGCAGAGGACGCAGCGTTTGGCGCAGAGCCCATGCTGCAGGCGCCGACGGTCACGGCCGATATTCGACTGCGATCGTTATGGCGCGCCCGCCTTCGCGTGTCGCGGATTTCGCTCGATGGGCCAAGCGTGAATCTGACGCGCGGCCGAGACGGCCGGTGGAGCCTCCAAAACTTGCTGGTCACTGCCGCGCAGGCCACAAATAAAGCAGAGAACGACGCTCGCGCCGGCGACTTTCCTTACATCGAGGCAACGAATGCGCGCGTAAACCTGAAGCTGGGTGCGGAAAAAACACCTTTCTCTCTCGAAGATGTCGATCTCGCGTGGTCGCGCGTGTCCCCACGACGCTGGCGCGTGCGGTTGAAAGGGCGTCCAGTCCGCACAGATATCGAAGTGAGAGATTCAGGCGCTCTGCGCGTCGAAGGCGATGTCACCAGCGCTGCTTCCCTCGACGACGTTCAACTCGACCTCAGTGCAAATTGGGACCAACTGCAACTGGGTGAGCTCACCCGAATCGTCCATCGCAACGACGCTGGGTGGCGTGGCGACGTCGAACTGCAGGCGACCGTGAAGGGTGCAATTCGCAACTTGGACGTAACGACCCGCGCCAGAATTTATGGGCTTCGCCGCACCGAATTCGTGCCCGCTACCAGCGTCGATCCTGTTCTCAACTGCACCGCGCGGATTGTTTATTCCGCCGCGGTGCTGCAGGACGTCTCGTGCATCCTGCCTGTTGCCGAACAGGCGTCACGTGTCGAGGCACACGGAACCGTCTCACTCGCCGCCCCGGTTTCGCAGAGCGATGTGACAATCGACCTTGATGCTGTTCCGGCCGCCGCCCTGCTCGAGGCTGCACGGCACGCGCGTCAGAACCTTGCACAGGATGTGCGCGCCGATGGAGAGGCGAACGGCAGCTTCCGGTGGGATGGCGCTGCCTGGCATGGGAGCACTATCGTCCCGCGGCTCACTCTGTCGGCCGCAGACGCGAAAACTCCAATCATCCTCAACGCTGTGCGGGTCGCCGTTGGCGATGTTCCGGCCGCCGCTGCGCATCATAGGAACAGACCAACGAAGCGCGCGCGCACACATCCGGCGCCATCGCCTGTCTTTGCAGAAAATGTGTGGCACCTCGATCCGATACAAGTCGATCTCGGCGCGCCGAAGCCGCTTATCGTGAGCGGAACGGCTACCGCCAGCGGGTATATGCTCCGCTGGAGCGGCAATGCTGCGTGGGATCGCCTGGTGGCCCTGACAAAGTTCTCGCCTGGGCTTCGCGCAGCCCTTCGCGTTGACGCCTTCGCCCCACCAGACGCGAGCTCCCCGGAGGCCGATGCTGATATGGATCTGACTCTGCGTGCTCCATGGTTAATGGATGCTGCGCAGTCTGCGCAGGTTCTTGGCACTCTGCGCGCGCGCAATCTACGCGTAATTTCCCCGCTTCTACAGCGACCGGTTGAAATTCCCAATGCCGCCGCGAAGCTCACCCCGGAACAAACCCTGTGGAGCGGAGTGGCCCGTTATGCTGACACCCGGGTTGAAGGCGACGTCACATTGCCCGCACATTGTCCGCAAGATTCAGAATGCGCCGGCCGCTTCGCGTTGCGTGCGCAGCAATTTGATCTGGCGGCGGCGATTGCGACCGACCAGCCTCGCAGCTTCGAACCTGTGCTCGCTTTTCTCGAGCGATTGCGCCCATCGACCGCCGGTGCTCCCTGGCCCGCGCTGAGCGGATCCGTTCATGTCGGCACATTCACGGCAGGGTCGCTTGTGGTCCACGACGCAGATGCACAGCTTGAAATTGCCCGCCGCACTGTCACCATCAAGGCAATGAACGGCCGAACGTTAGGAGGCACGCTGACGCTCGACGGCCAGGCGAATGCAACAGCATCGACGCCGGACTACAAGTTGCACTTCACGCTGCACCATCTGGACACGAGCTTGGGAGCTGCGTTGTTTCACGAAAGTTGGAACCTCGGCACCGGCGATGTCGAGGCAACCATCTCGGCAAGAGCGAGCAGCCCGCGTGATCTGGCAAGCAAAACAACCGGCGACTTTCGCTTTGACCTGCAACAAGGACTGCTTCGGTCGGAGACGGACACCGTGCCGTTCGATCGCTGGTCCGGAACCGGCTCAATCGCAAATCGAACGCTGACTCTTCAGAACAGCATCATGAGTCGAGGGCCTTCAAAGTTTCCGGTCACGAGCACCATCGGCTTCGACCGCGGCGTGCAACTGCGCATCGGAGAAGGCAACGACGCGACCATCGTCACAGGAACAATCTCTGCGCCCGTCATCAACACACCCTGAGCAGCTACTGCAGTTTCTGTTCGTGCTTCGAAACTTCGGCTTCAGGAACCGTTCCATCATTCACGACGACACTATCCGGCTTCGCCGGCATCACGAAGCGCGTCACCGCGGAACCCTGTCCCGGCACGCGAAGGCGCTGCGTCGTTGTGGCCTCGCCAGCACGCACTGTCACAGGGACCGGCGCGACCGCATTTCCGCTGTTCCGCACTTCGATCTCAACTAGATAGGAACTGGGCGGCACTGCCCGCGAATTGACCGCCACAATTGAAAGAGACGGCAGGCCCTTATCGCGATACACCCAATCGTTGAAAAACCATTCCAGATCCTGATGCGAAGCGCTCTCGCATTGCTGCTCAAAATACTTCGGCGACTTGTCATCCGCCGCCCGGTACTGCTTCAGCGCCGCTCCGAGCGCGTCGTCCTCCATCAAGGAGCGCAGCATCCACAGTACGAATGTGGACTTGGTGCGGTAATACACCTCATCAACCGCGCTGATCAGCGGCTCACCTTCAGCATCGGCCTTATCTGGTTCAGCGAGCGCCAGCGGTACGCGGGCCTGATCCAACTCCGCGAGTGCCGCATCACGGCCAGAATTTTTCTCAGTCCACAGAGAAGACATGAATTGAGGTACGCCCTGCGAAAGCCAGACTCGGGGCGAAACAAAATATGCGTGAGTCAGCGAATGTGCCAGCAGGGGAGGCAACGCAATCGGAGTCGCTGCTGGCAATGGATAGAAAAGAATATTGTCGAGATTAAATGGCGCATCCGCTGCTTCGGGCAAATCGACGACCAGCAGTTCCCTCTTGCGCTCCTCGCCAAACCATTTCGTCATCAGCGGAGTGACAGCCCCCGCAGCAATCTGCCATGTCTCGGTTTCTTTGGCACGATGCGGCTCTGCGAACACGCGCATTCCATGCCCCTCGCTCTCTTCGCGGTCCGCGATGAAAATCGAAGGGGCCGCGAAGGCGAGCGTCGAAGACTGTGCCTCACCACGAGCGACGTGCAGTCCAATCGGGTTGTCCTCTGTCTCCGGAGATGCGGAAAGCGCAACGTGCTGCCCATTCAAAAGCGTCAGATTAGGCAGCTCGCCCTGATACTCGAGCGTCACGCGCGTATGCACACTCGCACCAGATTCGCGGTCTCTCCATACGCCAATCGCATGAAAGAGTTTCGCGCCATCCCCCAGCAGCACTGGAGGAGCGGCAGCAGGATGCCACAATGTGCTTCCAAACCCCGTCAACGAAATGAAGTCCGAATCAATGCGGTCCCAATCCGTGTGTACAGCGGCATC
>DATMOZ010000174.1:0-9160 GCA_035567995.1 Acidobacteriaceae bacterium | reverse complement strand
CACATCAGCTCCAGCCTGACGGCGGTGCTTTACGCAGCGATGCCTCTCTTTATGGCGCTGCTGACTCCGCTGATGAACGGGCGACGCGTTCCGCGCGCGGCGATGCAGGCCATTCTGTTCGGATGGGGCGGCCTGCTGGTCGTGCTCTCCGGGGCGTTGACTGCTTCCCGCGCGCAGACAGGGGCGGCGATCGCCGTGCTGATAAGCGTTGTGTGCCAGGCATTTGCTGCACTTGCGGCAAAGCGTCAACTGAGTGAGATTTCACCGCTGATGAGCAATTCGCTTTCGATGCTGGGCGGAGGGCTGGTCTTGTCTCTTGGTTCGGCGGCGCTTGAGCGTCACACAGCGAGCAACTGGACGCACGAGGCGATTGGCGCGTTGTGGTTTCTGATCATCGTGGCAAGCTGCTATGGGTTCACCACGTACTTCTGGCTGCTGCAAAAGATGGAGCCTTACAAAGTCGCGACGATGCAACTCATTATTCCGCTGGTTGCAATTGCAGAGGGCGCGCTATGGCTTCGGGAGCGCGTGCCGCTGCCGATGTTGTTCGGGTCGGCCATCGTTCTTGCGAGCGTCGGGTTCGTGCTGCGGGCCGGCAGTCACGCGGATGAACCTATCTCGGTACTGGTCGAAGAGGTTCCCGCGCCGTAGGCATGGCTTTACACTAAGGCGAATGGCTGCGTCGATGTACATCGTCGTTGAAGGCGAGGATCCTGGTTTCGACATCTTCGTCAACGGGCGTTCACTCGCTGCAAACGAAGACGCTCTTGAGAAAATTGCGTGCCGTCTCGGCGTGAAGCCGCTGCTCGATTTCTTTTCCGCAGATGTGAATTCAATGGCGCTGTTGCTGGATGAAGGCGCGGGAGATCCTGAACTCGTCAAGGCGCTGCCACCGCCGCAGTGGTTCTTTCCCGCCGACGGATTGCGGACTGTTCAGGCACTTCTCACAGAGTTGCGGCAGAATCCCATGACACTCGGCAGCTCAACGCTGCCCGTCGTTGCCGAGCTTGAAGATTACGAGAATGTGCTGAAAAAAGCCGTGAGCCACAAGAGCCGGTGGCACCTTGCGGTCAGCTGGCGCTAACTCCACGCGCCGAGAGCTTTGCGCAGCAAAATGATTTGTCCTATGTGATAGGTGTTGTGGTCTGCGGCCACGAGAGCTTCACGCAGCAACGTCTGTCCCTTGCCCCACGGAATGCGCGCAAACAATTCCTGCTCAGGATCGCCGATCAGATCTTCCAGCGCTTTCAGGTCCGCGAAAAACTGCTCAGAGCTGTCGGTCCAGGCGCCGTGATCGGGTGGATTTTCCGAGGCGGGCCAGTAGTCATCCGGCCAAACGCGTTCCTTGTAGAAAGGGTTGACGCAGAAGTCGAGAATGTCAGCCTGCGCGACGCGGAGATGCTCGAGCATCTGCCACGCGGTGTGATCGATGCCCGGGAACTTCCTGCCGCGCAAGGGTTCGGGAAAATTGTCGAGCGCTTCGTGGTTCGTCGCATGGCTGTCGCCCGATCCGAGCAGCTTGCGCAAATGCCGTCTTAATTCCTGATCGTGCTGGAAAGGGGTTTGAGCCATGGGGTTGCTATCTCTGAATGTGAGATGCACTGGCGTGCCGCCCAACCGTACCACTTTTGCTTATTGCGGCGCTGTCGTCTGGAACACATCGCCCATGCGGCGAATCTGGGCGCCCACGCCGCGGAGCTTTTCTTCCATGCGCTCGTAGCCGCGGTCGAGGTGATAAATGCGGTCGATGATGGTTTCGCCATCGGCGACGAGCGCCGCGAGGATCAGCGATGCCGAGGCGCGCAAGTCACTAGCCATCACAGCGGTGGAGGACAGCGGACTCTTTCCGCGAACGGTCGCGGTTCGTCCATCTACCTTGATGTTCGCTCCCATGCGGACGAGTTCCTGCACGTGCATGAAACGATTCTCGAAGATATTTTCCGCTACCAGGGATGTTCCTTCTGCCTGCGTGGCCAGCGCCATGTATTGCGCCTGCATGTCGGTAGGGAAGCCGGGGAACTCTTCAGTCGAGATGTCAGCGGCCGTCAGCTTGCCGTTGCTTGAGACGCGCACCTGATCGCCGCGGACGTCACACTTGACGCCGCATTCTGCAAGCTTAGAGAGCAGTGCAGCGATGTGTTGGGGAACAACGCCGGCAACAATCAGATCTCCGCCGGTGATGGCGCCTGCGACTAAGAAAGTTCCGGCTTCAATGCGGTCGGGAATGATGCGATGTTTCGCGCCATGAAGGGATTGCACGCCGCGAACGCGAATTGTTGAGGTGCCGGCGCCTTCAATTGTTGCGCCCATTGCAGTCAGCAGTGCGGCGAGATCCTGAACCTCGGGTTCGCGCGCGCAGTTCTCGAGCACGGTTTCGCCCTCTGCGAGCGTTGCGGCCATCAGGATGTCTTCGGTGCCGGTCACGGTAATTTTGTCGAAGACGATGTGTGCGCCGTGCAGGCGCCTGGCGCGCGCTTCGAGGTAACCGTGCTCCTGCACAATGTCGGCGCCCATCATTTCAAGTGCCTTGATGTGCAGGTCGATGGGCCTGTCTCCGATGGCGCATCCGCCGGGCATCGCCACGCGCGCCAGGCCGGTTCGCGCGACCAGCGGTCCCAGCACGAGCGACGATGCTCGCATCGTCTTAACGATTTCGTATTTTGCGACGGGGTCAGAAAGAACCGCGCAGCGGATGGTGGTGCGGTGCTGGGCGCGCCCATAACCGAGTTCGACTTCCGCACCCATTGAGGCCAGCAGCTTACGCTCCGTCTCGATGTCGCGAACCTGCGGAATATTCTCGAGCACGACTTCCTCTTCCGTGAGAAGGGCCGCAGCCATGCACGGAAGGGCCGAGTTCTTCGCGCCGGAGACGCGAACGGTACCGAGCAGCGGATTACCGCCGCGAATGATGAATTTGTCCATAGTCAGCGGTTATTGTACGGAGCACGCGCGTGGAAATCGGGGATGAGGGCGATATGTTGCGGCGGTTCAGGATGAGCAGATGCGGGTAAGCGGAGCGTCGACTACAGCTCCAGCACGCTGTCTTCAATCGCGCGCCGTACGTTGCCATCGGATTTCGCCAGTCGCCGCACCGCTTCAGGCTTGTCGACGTTCGCCTTCAGCATCACGAGAGCGATCTGCACGCTTTTCCCGGAAGACTTCATGGTACGGACGGCGGTTTCACGGTCGACGTTTGCCGCCTTCATGAGAATTCCGATGCCGCGCTCGACAAGCTTGGAATTCTTCATGTGCAGGTTGACCATCCAGTTTTCGTACACATAGCCGAGTCGTGTCATCGCGCCGGTGGTGATCATATTCAGCATCATCTTCTGTGCCGAGCCGGCTTTCATGCGGGTTGAACCGGAGACGACTTCAGGACCGACCTCCGCCACGATGCAGGTCTCAGCAACGGTCGCCAGCTCAGAGTCCTGATTGCAGGTTACGCAGGCGGTCTTTGCGCCGCGTGCGCGCGCGTACTCGACCGCTGCGACGACATACGGCGTACGTCCGCTGGCGGAAACGCCGATGACGATATCTTTGCGCGTTGGGCGGCGGCGAGCGATATCGCGCTGACCCAACTCCCGCGAATCTTCATTCACTTCTACGGCGCTCGCCAGGGCCTTCGGGCCGCCGGCCATGATGTATTGCACTGTCTGGGGAGCGGTGGAGTAGGTCGGGGGACATTCGCTGGCATCAAGCGCCGCGATGCGGCCGCTTGAACCGGCTCCAACGTAAATCAACCGGCCGCCGTCTCGCAGTTGTCGGGCGACTACATCGATTACCTGGGCAATCTCAGGCAGCGCCTTGCGGATCGCGGTCGCGACCTTGGCGTCTTCGTGGTTGATGATGCGGGCGATTTCGAGTGCGGATTTTGTATCGAACCCTTCGGAAGCGTCGTTCGCTGCTTCCGTCGTCAGGTATTGGAGCTCTTTGACGGAAGGCTTTGACTTCGGGTCTTTACGCTCTGTGGTTGCTGCCATCTTCGTCCAGTGGTCTCCCCGGCAAACTATCCATTCTATCGTGCGCGGCGCGAAAGAACGTAGAACATTCGCAGACTAGGAACGGAGAGCGCTCATAACCGCGTCGTGGAACTGCGGGCGAACGGTGCGGATCGCATTGTTCTCGCGCGACGGCCAGCAGCGGTTGGTCAAAAGAACAACAGCGACGCGCCGCTCGAAGTCGATCCAGAGCGATGTGCCCGCGTAGCCGAGATGGCCGGCCGAGTGCGGCGAGAAGAGGCGGCCCGACGAGGACCCTTCCGGCGATGGCGTATCCCAGCCGAGCGCACGCGAGGTCTGCGGCGGATTTGCTTCACGCATGGTGAAGAGCTCGACGGTCGTGGGCAGCAGCAGGCTTTGAGCCGTACCTAACATGCACTGTGCGAAGCGCAGCAGATCTGGAACTGTGGAGAAGAGTCCGGCATGTCCTGCAACGCCGCCCATTACCCAGCAGTTTTCGTCCTGCACCTCGCCCTGAACGACGCGTCTTCGGAATGCCAGGTCGAGTTCCGTCGGGGGAATCTCGTCGCGCATCTCTCGCGCCGGCAGAAATTGCGTCTGCGCCATGTTGAGGCGCGAAAATAGCTCGCGCGCACAGAATGCGTTCAGCGGCTCGCCGGCGAGGCGCGCCAGCGCTTCGCCGAGCAGAATGAAGCCGATGTCTGAGTATTCAGCAGCTGCCATCGGCCGGTGCGCGAGAGGCATGGCGTAGCAGGCGCGTAGCAGGGATTCGCGGTCCTCGCATGTCTGGTAGAGCGGCGCCCAGCCGGGCAACCCGGAAGAATGCGCCAGAAGCATGCGGACAGTCACGTCGCGCTTTGGGCTGTCTGGAGGCTCCGCAGCGGCGAATTCGGGCAGGATGTTGCTGATGCGCTCGTCCAGAGAGAGAAGTTTTCGCTCAAAAAGCAGCATAGCCATCGCGGTCGTCGCGACAACCTTGGTAACGCTGGCCACGTCGAAGACAGTGTGCGGGAGGACGATCCTGGATTCGTCCTCGTAGATGAACCGCCCCACGGCTCCCGTCGCCGTGGCTCCATCGGCGAGCACGCCGTAGGCTGCGCCCGGAAAGGCGCGGTCCGCGACCGCTTCGTTGAGCACACGCTCGGCAGCGGCAAAATGGTCGGCAAAATGGTCTACGGGGGGCATCGGGGATGAGGGTAGCATTGAGCATATGAAATGCTCGGAGAGTGGTAACGCGCGCGTTGTTACCATCTAAGCGTTGGCACGTCTTAAACAAGGGAATACACTCGCATTTGGCGCGAATTTCACGCCTCGCCACGGAACCCTAAATGCTATGCAGACACAAGGCGTAATCTCCGGCTTGATATTGACGGTTGCACTCAGTGCGTCCATGTCGTTGACAGCGCAGTCGGCGCCGCTGCCGATTCCCAGTGGAACTATCCCGGGTTCGCTAGGCTCTCAGACACCGGCACAGCCGGGGGCCCGGCCGCCGATTCCCAGCGGAACTATCCCGGGCTCGCTAGGCTCTCAGACACCAGTAACGCCCGCGACTTCGGCGCAGACTGTTCCAGCTCCGACGGCGCCTGCGCCCACAGCGGCACCGCCTACTGCGGCTTCTCCGCAGGTACCCGTGGCCGCATCAAAACCAACTGCACCCGCGCCTTCTGCGCTGCCGCCAAGCAACACGCCGCCGCCACAATCGCCGATGCCTCCCGGGGAAGCGCTGACGACGCAGACGACCGTTCTGCCCGCGGGAACCAAGGTGCTGCTGGCATTGCGCAGCGGAGTGAACACAAAAACAGCTCGCGTCGGCGATGGTGTGTACCTGGTCTCGACGTTCCCTGTGACGGACGGTACGCGGGTGGTGATTCCCGCGGGTATTTATGTGCAGGGCACGATTGACCGGGTGGTGCGCCCAGGCCGTGTCAAGGGCCGGGCTGAAGTGGCTATGCACTTCACCAGCATGATTTTTCAGAACGGAGCGGTCGTGACGGTGCCGGGCACCGTGGACGGTTTGCCTGGTTCTGGCGGGCCGAAGATTAAAGATGGCGAGGGTACGATCCAGCAAGCCGGCACCAAGGGCCGCGACGCCGGTCAGATCGCGCAGACAGCAGCAACCGGCGCCGCGATCGGCACTATTGCCGGAGCAGCGTCCGGCCACGTGGGCGAAGGGCTGGGAATCGGTTCGGGAGTGGGCGCCGCTGCCGGATTGCTGACCACTTTGTTCACGCGCGGCGACGATGTTGTCATCGAGCCGGGCACATCGATTGAGATGGTGCTGCAGCGGCCTCTCGAATTGCAGCAAAGTCAATTGGCGGGTTTGAATACTGTTCACACCGATCAGGCGTGGGCTCCTGTGCCGCAACCCCAGAATCAGTTACAGAAGCCGAAGAAAGCGCGTCCACTGTTTTGTCCCGACGGCCTCGGATGCGCACCCATGACTCCTTAAATTCGAAGATGACAGAAGACGAAATAAAATCGACCCCCGCAGCAGCAGACGAAAATTCTGCCGCGATGCCTCCCGTACTTCCTCAGCCTGCGCGCGAACCACGACATGTGTTGAACGTCTGGGCGCGCGACCTCGGTCTCTCGATCGTGGTCTCATTTTTTATTATCACTTTCCTCTACCAGCCGGTGCGGGTAGAGGGTACGAGCATGGTGCCGCAACTCGAAGACCAGGACCGGCTTTTCATCAATAAGTTCACGTATCACTTTAGCGATATCAACCGCGGCGACGTGATTGTTTTTCGCTATCCGCGCGATCCTGAGAAGAGCTATATCAAGCGCGTGATCGCTGTGCCGGGAGATGTGCTGCGCATCGACCGGGGCCAGGTTTACGTGAACGGGAGTCTGCTCAGCGAAAACTATGTGCCGCGCCGGTTCCGTGACGACCGTTCGCTCGACGAGAGCGTCATTCCGCCGCACGAGTATTTCGTCATGGGCGACCACCGGTCGATCTCCTCTGACAGCCGGGATTTCGGGCCGGTTGAGCGCGGTCTGGTTTACGGCAAGGCGGCATTTGTCTTCTGGCCCTCGGCCGATATTGGCGTGGTGCGTTAGGCAACCCCTGCGCCTCTGACAAGCATTTACGCGATATTCATAGGCGGTTCACCCGTAACCAGAACGATATCTCTTACCTTCGCGTTGTTGTCTTATCCGGCAACACGGAGGAAGTCCATGAAATCGCATCTCTGTCAGTTGGCCAGCTTGCTGGCCATCACAGCAGTCTCAGTCATCGTCCCTGCGGCCCATGCGGCGCAGCCCACCGCCGTAAAGTCCTACAAAGTTTCAGTCTTCGCCAAGAGCGTGCCCGGCGCATACACGCAGCCCGATTCAATCGAGGTGGTTGATGGCCACGTCTGGATTGGTTTCGGCGACGGCGTGGCGAAAGACGGCACTGACGGCAAGAGCAGCAGCATCGTCGAGTTCGATGAAGAGGGTGTTCCGCTGCACGTGTACAGCGTGCCGGGCCACAATGACGGGCTGAAGCTCGATCCGAAAGCAAAGTTACTCTGGGCACTGCAGAACGAGGACGGGAACCCGAACCTCGTCATCCTCGATCCGAAGACCGGAAGCGAAAAACATTACACATTTGCGGCGCCCCCCGCACAGGGCGGCGGATATGACGATATCGCCTTCCTTAACGGAAAGGTCTACTTCAGCGCGTCGAACCCTGCAAGCGATCCGAATACCTCGCAGGCCATCGTCGAAGTGACGCTCGTTGGCTCGCAGGTGAAGGTGGTACCCATTCTCAACGGCAATGCCGCGGCAGAGGATGTGCCGGATGATTCGACAGTCACTCTCAACCTGATCGATCCGGATTCTCTGACGACACGTCTAGGAAGGCTTGTGATGACGAATCAGGATGGCGCACAACTGATCGTGGTTGAGCGTCCGGGAAAGACGAATCAGGAAGTGCTGATGTTTCCGTTGAAGCACGCCGGCAGCCCCGTGAAGGTGGACGACACGGTTTTTGTTCCCGGCGTCCACGGCCGCATTCTGGTGAGCGACACGAGCACCGATACGATTTACGCGATCGATCGCTCTGCATTCGTTCCGGGTACCGCGTATTCGGCAGCCTCTACTGCAGGCTTCGTCGGGACCGTTAACTTTGACAACGGAATCATCACTCCTATCGTCAATGGACTTGTAGGGCCGCACGGAATGGCTTTTCTGGCGGCGACGAAAAACGACGAAGATCACGACCGCGACCAGCCCGCCTCGGCTGCTTGCGAAACGGAAGGGACTCGCTAGACATTTTCGAGCAAGCCCGTCGCCGGAAAGATGGCGGCGGGCCTGCCTTTGAAACAAAGTGCGCCGTCTGGCCGAGCACTCCTCTCCGATAGCTGTTAAAATCAATAAAATCTACTCCTCGGAGAGGCGATGCAGGCTCTTCTTGCGCTCGAAGACGGGCGCATCTTCCGCGGTACCGGGTACGGTGCCAAAGCCGAATGTTACGGCGAAGTTGTTTTCAATACATCTCTCACCGGATATCAGGAAATCTTCACCGATCCTTCCTACGCCGGGCAGATCGTCGTTCTTACCAATCCGCAGATCGGCAATTACGGAACGAACCTCTCTGACAATGAAGCCACGCGGCCTTACATTGAGGGCCTGGTCACGCGCGAGTTTTCGCCGATCAGTTCAAACTGGCGCTCGACGCAGGTTGCTGACGAATACCTCGAGCGTTACAACATTCCAGTTATCGCAGACATCGATACACGCGCGCTGGTGCGCCATCTGCGCACGAACGGGGTGATGCGCGGGGTTGTGTCTTCGATCGAAACGAATGCGGACACCCTGGTTGATAAAGCACGGGCGATTCGCAAGATGGACGGGACTGATCTCGCTTCTGTGGTTTCCACGAAGACGCGCTATGCGTGGAGCGAGTCTGATCCGCGCAACGCGGTCACGATGACTCCCCAGGACAACGCTCTGATGCCGCAACCGGCCGGGGATTGCAACCTGCATGTCGTTGCGTATGACTACGGCATCAAGCACAACATTCTGCGCATGCTGACCCGCGAAGGCTGCCGCATAACGGTTGTTCCAGCGACCACGACTGCCGAAGAAGTGCTCGAGTTGAAGCCAGACGGAGTGTTCCTGTCAAACGGCCCCGGCGATCCGGAGCCGGTCACGTACGCACAGGAAGCGATCCGCAAGCTCGCGGGAAAGACTCCCGTCTTCGGTATCTGCCTCGG
>DATMOZ010000173.1:0-4803 GCA_035567995.1 Acidobacteriaceae bacterium | reverse complement strand
GGCGTTCGCTTCGCCGATGGAACCTACGCGCTCATGGCGCTAGTAGACTCCGCCGGATACTCGAGCAGCATCCGCGAAAAATATCAGGCCTACATCCTCACTGAGGTGCCGCTCGACATCGACGGCCATCGCCTTCCTCCCGGTGCCTACGGCTGCGGATTCATCACGCCTGACTCGTTTGTCGTGATGGACATGGGCGCCCACGACCTGTTCACCGCACACACGAAGATAGACGCAGGTCTCCGCCGCCCCACCCCGCTGCAAGTCGTCGCTGGCGACCTCCCGCAGCACTACCGGCTCTACAGTGGCCGCGTTTTCGTGCTTTTCTCTCGCGCTTCTCAATAGCCCCAACCGGACCAACGACCGCCGCCGCAACGTAAACTACCCGTGTCTATGTCGTCATTGTTTATCGGTCTGATGTTGTTGCAGGTGGCCGCCGCGCCACCTTCGGCCTCCTCGCAAGCTGACATAGCCTTCCACGCCGGATACGCCGCAATGCAGGCCAACGACCTGCCCCGCGCCGAAGCCGAATTCCAGAAAGTGGTTCGCCTTGCCCCGAAAATCGCCGCTGGTCACAGCGCCCTCGGCGCTGTGCTGCTGGCAGAAGGAAACCTGGCACCCGCCACGCGCGAACTCGATCTAGCGCACCGACTCGACCCAGGCGACACCGCAGCAACAGAAAACCTCGCGATTGCCTATAGCCGCCAGCAAAAATCTTCTGAGTCGCTCCCGCTCTTCCGCCTGCTCGACGACGCGCACGTCGCTCTCTCGCCTGACGGATCAGTCGCATACGCCAGCGAACTCCTCTCCGCCGGCCAGACCGCCACCGCCGAGCGCCACCTCACAAATGCTGTCGCCGTAGCTCCGGACAGTGCCGAGCTGCACGATGCTCTCGGCAGCGTACTCGCGCGTCAGCAAAAGTTCACCGAAGCGCAGCCGCACTTCGAGCGCGCAATCTCCCTCGACAACTCCCTCGCGAGCGCACGTCTCCATCTCGGCTCCCTGCTCCTCATCCAGCAGAAAGCGCCCGAAGCCGTCGCCGAGCTTTCCACCGCCACAAAGCTTGCCCCCAACAGCGCCGAGGCCTACACGCAGCTGGGCAAGGCCCTCATCGCCACTGGCAACGACACTGACGCACTGGAGGCCCTGCGCCACGCCATCACTCTCAATCCTTCATCCATTGAAGCGAAATACACGCTCGCCCTCGCTCTGCAGAACTCCGGCCAATTCCGCGAAGCACTCCCGCTTTTTGAGCAGACCGTCGCAGCCCGCCCTGATGATGCGTCTGCCCTCACGAACCTCGGGCTTGCCATGGTCCAATCTGGCAAAGCCAAAGAAGCAATTCCGATATACAAGCGCGCGGCGGTTCTCGATCCAAAGAACGCCATTCTCAGAGAAGACATGGGAGTGGCCTATCTCCAGCAGAGTGATCTCGACGGCGCAATTCGCGAGTTCCAGGCTGGACTCGAGGTTGACCCCACGAACGCTCAACTCCACTACGACCTCGGGCTCGCTTACAAACTGAAAGACAAAATTCCCGAAGCTATCGCAGCGCTGGAGCAGGCGCAAAAAGAAGATCCAACACTCACCGATCCTCCGTACACACTCGGGGTGCTCTACATGCAGGTCGGAAGATTCGCAGACGCTGCGAACGAACTCGAGAAGGCCATCGCCCTGCGCTCCGACTACGGCGAAGCCTGGTACACGCTCGGCAGCGTCTACAACCAGATGGACGCGCCAGAAAAAGCCGCCGCCGCTCTGCGGCGTGCCATCGAACTCCTGCCAGACCAGCCGGGCCCGCACATCACGCTGGCATCCGTGCTGTCAAAACAGCATGACACCGCCGGCGCCATAGCGGAGCGCAAAAAGGGCGCCGATCTCAGCCGTGTCGCCGTCAACCGCCAACGCGCTAACTTCGCACTCGATAGCGGCAACGTGTTGCTGAAGAAAGGTCAGATCGCCGAAGCGGTGCAGCAGTTCCAGACGGCCGTTGCTGCCGATCCCGGCTACGCTGCTGCTCACCTCGCCCTCGCAGACGCTCTCACGCGCCAGGGGAAAGCCGCAGATGCCGCGCTGGAACGCGAGAAGGCAGAAGCCCTGCAGCAGCAGATCGGTGCGCCAAAGGCAACGCAGTAATAGCAAATTGCACTGGCGCATACGCGTTCTCTATACTCAAGCGCAACTATTAGATAGCTAAATCGCCGCACCAAGCAGGAGTTTTCCGTTGATCTGGAGTCGCCGCGGTTTTCTTCAATCCTTGTCCCGCACTGCGCTCGTACTTTCGCTGGAAGATGTTCTGGCGCTCGCACTGCCCGCGCAGACTCCGACTCCGCCCGTCAGTTCCCGCCCCACCTACGATGCCAAGCCTCGGCCTGCACCAGAGGGTCCACACTCTGCCATAAAAGGCACGCCTCTGGGACTCACATTCGTCGATGTCGCCAACCAAGCCGGACTAAACGCCAAAACGATTTATGGCGGCGAACACAAAAACAAGTACCTGCTCGAAACCACCGGCTGCGGCGCCGCCTTCTTCGACTACGACCAGGATGACTGGGTCGACATTTTCCTCGTGAACGGCTCGCGGATCGAAGGCTTTCCCAAGGGACAGGAACCCGTCTGCCATCTCTTCAAAAACAATCGCGACGGCACTTTCACCGACGTGACCGAAAAAGCTGGCCTCGCGCGCAGCGGCTGGGGACAGGGCTGTTGCGTCGGTGACTACAACAACGACGGCTGGAACGATCTCTTCATCAGTTACTACGGGCAGAACGCGCTCTATCGCAACAATGGCAACGGCACCTTCACCGACGTCACAGCCAAGGCCGGCCTGACCCAGTCACGTACCCGATGGAACTCCGGCTGCGCCTTTCTCGACTACGACCGCGATGGACATCTCGACCTGTTCGTCGGCAACTACATCGACTTCGACATCAAGACCGCGCCGCTGCCAGAGGCTGCCGGCTGCGCCTACAAAGGGATCCAGGTCGCGTGCGGACCACCCGGCCTCCAGGGCGGAAAAAACATTCTTTACCGCAATAACGGTGACGGAACGTTCACAGACGTCAGCGAAAAAGCCGGCATGTGGAACACCATCGGCACCTACGCGCTCAGCGTCGCGGTCGGTGACCTCGACAACGACGGCTGGCCAGACATTTACGTAGCCAATGACTCGACCGCCGCCACCTACTATCAGAATCAAAAAGACGGAACCTTCAAGGATGTCGCCATTGAAGCCGGAATCGCCTACTCGCCCGATGGCAAGCCCCAGGCTGGCATGGGTGTATCCATTGGAGATTTCAATCGCGACGGCCTCCTCGACATCGTCAAGACTAACTTCGCCGGCGATACTGACTCTCTCTATCTCAACCTCGGTGATGGCAACTTCGACGACCATACCTACCTCTCAGGGCTGGGTGTGAATACGCGCTATCTCGGCTGGGGCGTCGGATTCTTCGACATGGACAACGACGGCTGGCTCGACATCTTCATCTCCAACGGCCATGTATATCCAGAGGTCGACGGCACGCACATCGACTCGCCGTACGCAGAACACAAATATCTCTACCGCAATCTGCGCAACGGCCAGTTTGAAGAAGTCACAAATCAGGGCGGTCCGGGCATCACCACGGCCGTGCCCGCACGCGGATGCGCATTCGGCGACTTCAACAACGACGGCAACCTCGATATCGTCGTCAACTGCGTAAACAGCATGCCGCAGCTTCTCCGCTGTGACGCGACGCGGAACCGCAACTGGGTGAAAATTCGCACCGTCGGCACAAAGTCAAACCGCACCGGCGTTGGCGCGCGCATAACCGTCACTGCACGAATGACGCCAGACGCAAAGCAGCCGTTCGTGCAAATCGACGAAGTGCGAAGCGGCGGCAGCTACTACTCACAGAACGACCTCCGCGTGCATTTCGGCCTCGATCAGGCGAAGAAAATCGATGCACTCGAAATCCGCTGGCCCTCCGGAACCGTCGATACTTTGAAAGATCTCGATGTGAACCGTCTCTACGTGATCCAGGAGGGCGGCAAAGTTATGAAGACCGATTCTTTCCGCGGCGAAAAAGTTTAGCCATGCAGCGGCGCATTCACCTTTGGGCGAAACAAAAAATCCTTGTCATCGGTTTCTTCGCCACAGCACTCATCGTTGCCGCCCTATCCGCCAACGCACAAAATAAGCCAATCTACCCGGCGACCACGACCCACCCCGGCCCCGCGTGGTTCGTTGATGTAGCAGGACCGGCCGGCATCACCGTGCGCAATGTGAACGGCGGGGTTGAATCCAAGCGCTACATCATCGAAGCCACGGGCAGCGGCGTCGCCATCATCGACTATGACCGCGACGGCTGGCCCGACATTTTTCTCGTCAACGGCACCTCGCTGCCCGGCAAGAACGAGACCGCGCCGCCGGCAACCAGCCACCTGTTTCACAACAACCACGACGGAACCTTTACCGACGTGACGGCGAAAGCCGGCCTCGCATTCATCGGCTGGGGCCAGGGAGTATGCGTCGGCGATTACGACAACGATGGCTTCGACGATATCTACATCACCGGCTACTTAAGGAACCGCCTGTACCACAATCAGGGAAACGGCACGTTCAAAGATGTAACGGACCAGGCTGGTGTCGGCGGCACGGGCAAAGAGTGGGGCACCGGTTGCGCATTCGTGGACTACGACCGCGATGGCAAGCTCGACCTCGCCGTCTCAAACTATGTCCACTTCGACCTCGCGCACACTCCAGCACCCGGCCAGGCTGCAGGCTGCATCTGGAAAGGTGTTCCAGTCATGTGCGGGCCG
>DATMOZ010000172.1:0-3840 GCA_035567995.1 Acidobacteriaceae bacterium | reverse complement strand
TGTTTCCGCATCTTTGGCGTCGAGCACTACGCCGCCGTCATGCGCATACAGGTGGTCGTCGATCTGGCGTCCTGCTTGTTGATCGCCGGAATGGTTCGCCGGTGGCTCGGCGCACGCGCTGGCCGCGTCGCCCTCTGGCTCGCTTGCATCTGCCCGTTCACTGCGGACTATGCTGCCGCACCCATGACCGAGACGCTCTCAATTTTCTGTGTGGCCCTCGGCTTCGCTGCCTTCGCGCGTCTCCACGAGAAGCCGGAATCCTCAGCATCCCTGCTCGCCCTCATTTTTGCTGTCTCATACGCTGCGCTCCTGCGTCCTGACGGAGCACTCCTCGGCATCACACTTTTCCCTGCGTTGCTGTACACCTTCGCGCGACGCAAAGGCATCGCGTCCGCGTTCGCGCTCACAGCAGCCGCCGCCATCATCGCCCTCATCCCGTTCGGCATCTGGGCCGCTCGCAATGAACGCACGTTTCACGTCTTCCAGCCGCTCGCTCCTCGGTACGCCACTGAAGTGCACGAGTTTGTTCCTCGCGGTTTCAATCGATGGGTCGCTACCTGGGCCGTCGATTTCGTTTCCACCTCAGAGGTCTATTGGGTGGTTAACGACACCAAACTCGATCCGGACGTACTCCCCGATCGCGCATTCGATTCGCCCGAACAACGTGACCAAACCGAAGACCTGATTCGGGATTACAACAGCAACGGCACCACGCTGACGCCCGATCTCGACGCGCGCTTTTCCGACTTGGCCCAACAGCGCACCCACTCGCATCCATTCCGCAGTTACCTGCTTCTTCCCCTGGCACGCCTCGCCAACATGTGGCTGCGTCCCCGCGTGGAAATGCTGCCGATCGACGAACGCTGGTGGAGCTACAGTGACGATCCTCACGGCACAATTTTCGCCGCAGCCTACGGCGCGCTCGACGCGCTCTATCTCTTGCTCGGCTTTTTAGGATTCGTTCGCGCCGTCCGCAAACACGCGCCGGCATGGCTCCTGGTGCCGATGCTTGCGTATGTAGCGCTGCGCTGCGCGCTGCTGCTCACACTCGAGACGTCTGAACCCCGTTACACACTCGAATGTTTTCCGATGGTCATCGCCTTCGCGTCGATGCTCTTCATGCGATCTAGTGGCGCACCACGTTCCCGGCCTTCTTCACCTTAAACACGCTCGCCGGAATCTTCGCGGGCGACTGGACATGGTCATACGTTGCGGTGCGCATATCGTCTGACGGCGCAAAGAACTGCTGCTTCAGTGAGACGTCTTTGACGGGATCAACCCAGATGGTGATGTGTTTGAAGTTCGCACGCACACTCGCCTGCTTCCCCACCAGGTCCAGCTTCGCGGTCTGCACGCCGTTGACCGCCTCCATACCCAGGTAGGTGATGTCCCAATTTTTCTCGAGATCGCGCCCGCTGCTCCCAAAGCCAAGTGTCAGAAAGCTCTCGTACTGTTCACGCTTCACGCCTGCAGAAAAAATCGTCAGCTGATCGATGATCGGCTGATAGAGATACAACTGCCCGCCTGTGTAGGTAACATCTTTTGGCGCGGGCTTGCCATTCATCTCCCTCACAATCGCAGCCATTTCGGTCTGGCCGCCCTTGCGCTGGAAGTAAATCGTCCCTGTCTGAACGTCGTGGGAATCGACCACCTTCTCATACTGGTCCCAGGTAAAGTCCGCCTGTGCAGATTGAAATTTCTCCGACACGGCGTCCATCTGCCGCAATACTTTGTCCAGTTCAGGGGAGTTGACCGCGTGCGCAGCCGCAGCGGTTACAAATAAGAATCCGATCACTGCCGTCCGAACGACACCCATCTTCATCCGCTTCATCCCCTGCTCTCTCAGCGACGTGCCCAGACGCGATACTCGGTAATCCTGCCGTTCGCGTCCTTCATCGGTTCCCAGCGATAAAGCGTCACCTCGCCGGCGATCGGTTCAATCACTCCCTCCATCGCAGCCATCAGCTGCCGGTCACCGGCGGCAGTGCCATCACTCGGCGGTAGTCCGTTGGCACTGATCTGGTACATGATGCCCCGGCTTCCGTCCGATTTCACAACAACTTCGCCCGGCCGCGGAGCGCGCTCCACTGGCTTTTCTCCGTAGTTAAGGACGCGCGGCGACAGAAAAAGAAATAGCAGAATCAGGGTCACCATCACGTCATAGTGAAAACTGCCACGCTGGTCCGTCCACCAGATGTACCTGCGAAATATGTTGGACATCGCTTTATCCGCCACTACTGCCGCACCCCGCTCTTCGCAGACTCGGCATTGCTCTTCTGAGCCTCGATCTTGCTCTTGTGACTCTCGATCATTGTCTTGCCGCCCATATATGGCACCAGCACCTTCGGAATCGCAACGCTGCCATCCGCCTGCTGATAGTTTTCGATAATCGCCAGCCACGTGCGCCCGATCGCCAGGCCGCTTCCATTCAGAGTGTGCACCAGCTCACTCTTTCCTTTGCCCGCCGGTCTGAATCGAATATTCGCGCGCCGCGCCTGAAATGCTTCGAAATTCGAGCACGAGGAAATCTCGCGATACGCCGCCTGTCCCGGCAGCCACACTTCCAGATCATAGGTCTTCGCCGCCGAGAAACCCATATCACCTGCGCACAACAACATCCGCCGGTACGGCAACTCGAGCAATTCAAGAATCGTCTCCGCATCGCGCGTCAACTTCTCGTGCTCCTGGTAGCTGGCATCCGGCCGCGCAAACTTTACTAGTTCCACCTTCTGAAACTGATGCTGACGAATAATCCCGCGCGTGTCCTTCCCATACGAACCCGCTTCTGCGCGAAAGCACGCCGTCGAAGCCACCAGCGAAATCGGCAGCTGCGATTCCTCCAGCGTTTCATCGCGATACAAATTCGTCAGCGGAACCTCCGCCGTCGGAATCAGCCAGTGGTCACCCTGCTCCGTCTTAAAAAGGTCCTCGCGAAACTTCGGCAGCTGTCCCGTGCCAAACAACGAAGCCTCATTCACCATCACCGGCGGCAAAACTTCGGTGTATCCGTGATGCCGCGTGTGCTGGTCGAGCATGAATGACGCAAGCGCGCGCTCGAGCTGCGCCCCTTCGCGCCAGTACACCGCAAAGCGCGCGCCAGAAATCTTCGCCGCGCGATCCAGGTCGAGAATACTCAGTTCCTCGCCAAGCTCCCAGTGCGGCTTCGCCTCAAAGCTGAACTCCCGCGGCTTCCCCCACCGTTTCTCCTCGACGTTATCTTCCGGCGTCAGCCCTGCGGGCACAGACTCATGCGGCAAGTTGGGAATACCCACCAGCACCGCACGCATTGCCGCCTCGGCCTCTGCTGCCTGTCCCTCTAGTCCCTCAGACTCGGCTTTCAGCGCTCGATTGATCTCCACCAGCTCCGCGGGATCTTCGCCGCGCTTCTTGGCCGCTGCTACCTCGGCGGACAAGCGGTTCCGGTCCGCCTTCAACGTTTCCATCCGAGTGATCGCCGCGCGACGTCGCGCGTCCAGTCCCTCGAAATCTCCGAGCAGGGCATCAGCATCCACACCGCGCAAGCGCAACCGTTCTTTCACCAGCGGGAGGTTCGCCCGCACATAACTCAAATCAAGCATTGCTTCTTATCTTAATGAATCTTGAAAAACGGCTAAGCTGACCGGGTGAGCCAGACACTCAGCACCTACACCCTCCGCTCCGAGCTGCGCCCCATGCTGCGCCTCGCGTGGCCGCTCGCCCTCGGCGAAATGGGCTGGATGCTCATGACCCTCGTCGACACCATCATGGTCGGCCGAATGCCCAACTCCGCCCTCGCCATAGGAGCGACCTCGCTCGGCGGTGGAATCTTCTACACCATCGCCATCTTCACCGGAGGCATGC
>DATMOZ010000171.1:0-14663 GCA_035567995.1 Acidobacteriaceae bacterium | reverse complement strand
TTTGGAAACCCGATTTACAGCAGAGGAGTCCACTAAATGACCCGCAAGTTGCCTGTTACCGCGACTGAATATCTCCAGCTGATGCGCCGGAGAAAATGGTGGGCCATCATCCCGATCACCGTCATTCCTGTCGTTGTGTTTCTCGTCGGTTTGACGCTGCCCCGGCAGTACCGGTCAGAGACGTTGATTCTGGTCGAGCCGCAGAAGATACCTGCTGAATATGTTCACACCACTGTCACTGGCGACGTCACAGACAGAATGCAGACGATCAGTGAGGAGATCCTGAGCAGAACGCGTCTTCAGCAGATCATCGACGACCTGCATCTGTATCCCAAAATGCAGGGCAAGATGTCGAAAGAGGCAATCATCAGCATGATGCGCAAAGACATCACCGTCGATGTCATCACCGACCCCCGTCCTGAGAGGCACAATATCGCCTCATTCAAGATTTCATTTGTCGCTTCTGAAGCGGATGTCGCGCAGCAGGTAACCAATGAAATCGCGAATCTGTTCATCCAGCAGAACCTGAAGCTGCGTGACATTCAGGCGCAGGGGACAAGCCAGTTCATCGAAGATGAGCTGGTAAAGGCCCGCGCGGTTCTCGAACTGCAGGAACAGAAGGTCAAGACATTCAACGCGGCTCACATGGGTGCCTTGCCAGAGCAGGCAGAGTCAAACATACAGCTTCTCAGCCAGTACCAGAGTCTGGCGCAGGCAAACAGCGAAGCCATCGATCGCGCACACCAGCAGCAGGTTTACCTACAGTCGATGCTCAGCGCAAACGGAACACCAACCGGCGCCCCGGTGCACACGCCGACGCCCCAGGAGATTGAGCTTCAGCAAAAGCGCGCAGAACTAAACACAGCTCGGCAGAAGTACACCGACTCGCATCCTGATATACGCCGGCTTGAGAGTGAGGTCGCATCGGCCGAGCAACAGGTCAAGGCCCATCCCCAGGGAGTAGCTATTACTGGCACACCTGCTGGCCCGAATATGTCCCAACAGTTGCAAGGTCAGCTGGTGTCCACCCAGCAGGAGATTCAATCCCGCGTCGCGCGACAGAGGGCGCTCGAAGCGCAAGTGAGTGGCCTGCAGGGACGAGTCGCATCGCTACCGTCAATGAAGAGTCAGTTCGCAGACATGAATCGTGATTACATCGCCGCCCAAACCAACTACCAGTCATTGCTGCAAAAGCAGCAAGATGCGCAAATGGCAGCTGCACTGGAACAGCACAACGCCGGCGAATCGTTTCGCATTGTCGACCCTGCGGACCGGCCCTCGCACCCGTTTGCTCCGAATCTGCCGCTGATCAATGGGGTAGGCATACTCTCCGCGCTGTTTCTTGGCATCCTGCTCGCATTCGTTGCTGATATGCGCGATGCCACCATCCACGACTCGACCGAGATGATTCGGTACCTCGACATTCCGCTCATCACGGCAATTCCGAAAATCAACAAGGTTCAGACAGCGCCCGTCAGGCAACTCGCCGGCAATTCTCAATGATCTTCCGGTGACGCCTCATAGCAGTTCTCGCCGTCAACAACGATGAGAAGACAAAAAACGGGGAGTTCAGTAGATCGGTTACGAGCCAATTGGGAAGGGAAGCATGTACACAATCAAGAAAGAACTCAGCAAACCCGAAGAACGGACAGGCATCAGCCCGGGTGCTCATAGAGCAAATTACATAAAGGGTAACAGTGGAGATTTTGCGCCCATGGAGTTGGTGCGACCGGTGCTCTACCGCAGTCCGGATGAAACGTCGATTGCCCCTGAAGTAGTACTGGCTCGAACCAACTTCTTCGATGCAGATGATCAGACGCAGCTCGCGGCTGAAAACTACCGCCTGCTGTGCACGCGAGTTTTTCAGGTCGCGCGCTCCCTGAAGAGCAAAGTATTTCTCATTACCAGCGCTGTTCCGGCAGAGGGAAAGACTTTGACGGCCGTCAATCTCGCTTTCGGCCTGAGCCGCGTCGAGGGCAAGCGAACACTGTTGGTTGAGCTGGATCTGCGGCATCCTTCGATGCACCGCCTGCTCGGGCTCCGGCGCTCCGAGACGGACATGACATTTCTTGAGCAGGTCGACGACTGGCATCAAGGAATGTGGGCGCTTCGTCCGAACCTGCACGCTCTTCTTGCCATGAATGCTTCCTTGCGGCCAGATGAGTTGTTGCACGGCGAGCGCTTTCAGACCTTCCTTGTCGAGGCTCGCAAAGAGTACGACTTCATCATCATCGACTCAGCGCCGCTACTTGCGGCTGCCGACACACACGTGCTCATCCCGTTGGTCGATCAGGCTCTCTTTGTTTTGCGCGCCAACAGGACTCCGATCAACTTTGCCCAGGATGCTCTCGAAATTCTCGGCAAGAAGACTCTAGGCTGCGTGCTGAACGACGTCGAGGAGATGAAATACAAGGAATATTACGGACAATACGCAGTCGGCGGGAAACACCGTGATTAAATTCTGCAACCTCTACTTACCATCTCGGCTGTTTTTCTTCATCATGTTCGACGCGGCGTTTCTCTCAGTCGCGTTGCTGGCGGCGCTGAATGCGGGCGATCTTCATACCGTGATGGGCTGGAGGCTGGTCGCGGCCGTGTTGGCCGGCGGCCTTGTGTGCCTGTCGTGTCTGTATATCTTTGATCTTTACGATCTCGATCTGACCCGCAGTGTGCCCGATGTCCTGCTGCACGGCCTGCGTGCAATGGGAAGCGGAATTTTGCTGCTGACTCCAATCTGGTGGCTCCTTGTTCCGAACGGCCCTAGCTATGCGTTCCTCGAAGGCAGTCTGATTGCCTTCATCCTGGTTCTTTGCCTCTACCGGCTCGTCGTCGATTGGGTGCATCACCGGGTGCTGCCCGGCGAACGCGTCCTGCTGGTCGGCGACGCCCCCAGCATCCCGCTGCTGGCTGCAGCCATGAACGAGAAGAAGTGCCTTCCGCTCAGAATGTCAGGCGTCATTTCTGAAAGTTCCGAATACAACGTCGAAGCGCTGGCTTTTGCCACATGCGGTCATCTAGGCGAATTCGACGCACTTGTCCGCTCGTTCTGTCCGGATCGCATCGCGATCGGGGTCGAGCGCGGCGCTCCACAAATTTCAGCCAGAGAATTAGTCGACCTGCGCCGGCGTGGCATCCGCATCGACGATGCGTCCGCGCTGTATGAAGCGATTTCTGGCCGCGTGCCCGTCGAGATGATCGACTATGACGCACTGGCATACGGCAAGGGATTCAGTGTTTCGCCCTTCGCAGGCGGCCTTTATCGCATCTTCGGCTTTTTCCTGGCGCTTCTCCTCGCAACTCTTCTGTCTCCCTTAATCCTTCTCCTCATTGCATTTATTAAACTCGACTCGAAAGGGCCGGTCTTCTTCAAACAGGAACGTGTCGGCCTTAACGGTCAGAGCTTCTTCGCATATAAACTCCGCTCCATGCGAGTCGATGCTGAGTCACTCTCCGGTCCGGTGTGGGCGACTGAAAACGATCCGCGCATCACGCGCGTTGGCCGGGTTCTTCGCAAGCTCAGGCTCGATGAGTTGCCGCAACTGTGGAACGTCATGCGGGGAGATATGACATTCGTTGGCCCACGGCCCGAACGTCCACATTTCGTCGAAATGCTCGAACAGCATATTCCGTACTATGCGCTGCGACACAGTGTTCGACCTGGAATTACGGGCTGGGCCCAGGTATGCGCAAGCTACGGCTCTGACATCGCGGAGTCGCGCGTCAAGCTCGAATTCGACCTCTTCTACCTCAAAAATCAGTCACCGCTATTCGACGCGCTCATCATGCTCAAGACGGTGAAAATCGCCCTCTTCGGCCGCGGGGCCAGATAAATGTATTCTTTACTCCTATTCTTCGGTTACTCGTTCGCCTGGTTATGGTTCAACTCCCCGATTCTGCGGATTTCCGCATTCTGTCGCCCGTTGCCGCTGAACTCGTCGCCGTTCGCGGCAAGCGTTGGGCGCGCACCGTTCGTTAGGAGATGAACACGAGCATGAACGTCCGAATCCTGCATTTGATCGCGAGCAACTTCCTCGGCGGGCCCGAGAAGCAAATTCTGCACCACGCGAAAGAGATGGCCGGCACACGCTACCGCGTTGAGGTCGCCTCCTTTCAAGATTCATCCACTAAACCGGAAGTTCTTATCGCCGCAACGCGCATGCGGCTCCACGCGACATGTCTGCCCGGCGGCATTTCGCTCGCCGCCCTGACCGCGCTGGAAGACGAACTCCGCGACCGCAAGTTCGATCTGCTCTGCACTCACGGATACAAATCGAACATCCTGGGTCATCTCGCCACTCGGAAGACGAAGATTGCTCACATCGCGTTCGTGCGCGGCTGGACCGCCGAAACCTGGCGCGTTGCGTTGTATGAGCAAATCGCCAGGCGCGTTCTTCGCTCAGTGCCCACGGTCGTCTGTGTTTCGAGGAAGCAAGCCGAACAGTTATCCCGGCACAAGAACAGATCAGCGCCCATTGTGGTGCCCAACGCAATTTTGCCGCCGTACGATGGCCCAACCATCGATTTTTCGTCCTCAGAAAACATGCCAAAGTTTCCCGCGGACGCATTCGTGTTTGGTTCAGTGGGCCGCTTAAGCGCGGAGAAGGGACATCGCTATCTTCTTGAGGCGTTTGCTCAACTCAGTTCGTCGGTGCCCGCCGCCCAACTCCGTCTTGTGCTCCTCGGGGCGGGCCGTGAACTGCCGCTGCTCGAAGCGCGGGCGCACAAACTGGGAATTGCAGACAAAGTTGTCTTCCCGGGCTTTCAACGCGACTGCTCTGCATGGATGCAATCGATGCACTGTCTGGTGCAGCCGTCCCTCACCGAAGGAACGCCGAACTCAGTTCTCGAAGCGATCCACCACCGCCTGCCTATTGTGGCAACCGCGGTCGGTGGCGTGCCGGACGTGATCATCGATCAGCAGAATGGACTGCTCGTCCCGCCGCGCAGCGCGGACGCGCTCGCCGCGGCGATGAGAGAAGTGTTCCAGTCCGCGGAATTGCGCGAGCGATTCGCCGCCGGTACCGATCACGTCATGAACGAATACTCGCCCGCAGTGCAACGGGAGAGACTGATCGCTGTCTACAAGGCGGCGCTTCAGACCACTCGCACGCGTGGTGTAAGCAAAGAGGTCGAGCTTGACGCCGCCTAAACTTTCAGTCGTAATGCCGGTGAAGAATGAGATCAAAGCCCTGCCGGCGCTGCTTGAAGCGCTTCTGGATCAGGACTGTGAGGCGTTCGAAATCATCGTTGCAGATGGCGGATCCACAGATGGGACCAGGGAATTCGTTGCACAGCTTGCCAGCACTTCACGTGTTCCAGTCATCCTGGTCGACAACGCGAAAATTCGTTCCGGTCCAGGGCGCAACGCGGGGGTCCGTCAGGCTCGCGGTGAAATCATTGTCTTTCTCGATGGCCACTGCAGCCTTCCATCGCGCTCGCTATTGCGAGACACCATCGCGCTGTTTGAATCTACGGCAGCAGATTGTCTCTGTCGGCCCCAGCCGCTCCTCGCACATGCGAATTCGCCCACCGGCAAGTTAATTGCAGCTGTCCGCGCATCGACCCTGGGCCACGGACGCGACTCGCTTATCTACGACACACAATTCTCCGGCTTCGTCGATCCGGCGAGTTCCGGCGCCAGTTATCGCCGGCAGGTGTTCGACGCCATCGGCTTTTACGATGAAGCGTTCGACGCGTGCGAAGACGTCGAGTTCAATACCCGCCTGCGCAAAACGGGAATGAAGGCGTACACCGATCCCCGGCTCACCGTGCACTATGAACCGCGCGGAAGTCTGCGCGCGCTCACGCGCCAGATGGCAAACTACGGCACGGGAAGAGTCCGGCTCGCATTCAAACACCCTGACGGCATCTCCCTCGCACAGTTTGCTCCGCTGGGACTGCTCCTCATCACGACGCTTGCAGTGATGTCGCTACCCTTTGCGGGACTGGTGCGCACGGCGCTGCTGTTCCTCCTGGCGCTCTATCTCGATCTCGTGGTTGTGGCCTCAGTTCAGCTCGCGAGAAAACACTCTGCACGCTACCTCTGGCAGGCGCCTCCGGTTTACATGGCGATTCACTTCGGGCTTGGATGGGGAATGCTGCGGGAGCTGATCAGCCGCCGCACTCCCTCCCAGGTGAAGCGACACCTCATGAAGCGGCAAGAAATCTGTTCCTGATCGCTACCGCGGGATCGCGTGCAGCAGGTGGAATCTGACACGCGGGGGATGCAGCGCTGCCGCAGAATCCGTCACCACCAGATCATCTATGTAAATGCGCGGAACCTTGAAATGGTTCGTGCTGCGCCCGACCATACCCTTTTCCGTGGTGAATGCGTAGGTGAATTCGGCGTCCTCGGCAAGCTGCACCACGCGCTCGTTATAAGCGCCATTCGGATACGACAGGCATGTTGCCTCGGTCCCGATGTTCTGTCTGATTGCGGCGCGTGACGCTACCAGTTCCTCTGCGATCGTCGAATCCTGCTCCGAACTCAATGTGCAGTGCTTCACAGTATGCGAGCCAAAGCTGATGTTATTGCGCGACATCTGCCTCGCTTCTTCCCACGTAATGAAGCGGCGCGTCATGTTTGTCGGTACGCGATATGCATCCTCGAGGTGGTCAAATAACAACAATTTCGTATGCATGGGCAACCGCTTCAGCTGCGCAGACCACTTGCTGCGTTCCAGCGAAAGTGGAAGCGTCACACCCCATTTCTTCAAATCTCCGGTTAGCAATCGAAGACGGTTAGTTCGTGCGCAGTGCTGCCAGATTCCCGCGAAACGTTCCTCCGGCAGTTGGGCGTTCTCTTTCATCAAACCTGTGCAAAGAAATACAGTCGCAGGAATCCCGTATCGCACCATCAGTGGATATGCAACGGAGTGCGTATCCTCCCACCCGTCGTCGAAGGTAAGCGCTACTCGTTGGCGCGAGTCAACGGCTCCAGTGCATCCCATCAACTCTTCAAGAGTGACGATCTGGAATTCGCGCCGGAGCAACCGTAACAGCTGCTCAAAGACTGTTTCCGAAACAGCCAGGTGAGGGTCGTAACAGCTCGCTAAGTCGGCGTCGCGCAGCACGCGATGGAACGTGAGCACGATTCCATATTTCGTCGATTGGATTCGTCTAAACGCCGTCAGCAATCCGAGCTTATCCAGCCCAGACGCCAGCCCGAGCTTCAATTTGAGATTCATCCCTGGAACATCCAATCCTGTCTGTCTTTGGAGGCTCGCCCCGCCGCCGATCAGGGTCGATCTCTAATGCATTAGCACGTCTATGCCCATCTCCGCTGTTAGCGACTCAATTACTAGCTTCCACCGTTTGAGCCAGTCCTGAAGAACCCGGGCGCCGCCAAAATATGCAGGAATCTGCGCATCGGTCGCCGCAAGTGCCCAGCCAACAACGCGAATCGCGCAGCAGCCTTGTGAACTCAAGGACGGTGATTGAATTGCATTCCAACACGCTGCGGTAGCTCGCATGGGGATGGATTACGTGAAACGAATGATAGCGACTGGAAATACATTGGACGATTTCTCGCCGGCAGTCCTTGGCGATTCCCATAAGGACGCTCCCAGGATCCTATTTCTGATCGATGAGATGGCATCGATCACTGACGGTGGCACAGAGCGCCAGCTTCTTCAGCTCACCGAGATCGCAATCAAAGCTGGCTTGTCACCCCAGATCTGCGTGCTGCGAGGAACGAAGTGGTTGACGCCTGCGGTGGCCGGCTGCCCGGTCAAACATTTCGGCGTCGGATCTCTCGGCTCCCCGCAGGGCCTCCTTGCGCTCCGTGGTCTCACGCGCTGGATTCGTGAGCAGCGTTTCCACATGATGCAGTTGTTCTTTCCGGAGGCGAACCTCATCGGTCCGTGGATTGGGCGTCTGGCGCGAGTGCCGGTGATTCTGGGCTCTCGCCGGAACCTGAATCATGCCTCCCCAAACGGGCGGCGCAACCTGCACCGGTCCATGCAATGGTGCAGCAACCTGCTGGTCGACCAGGTGATCGCCAACTCCACAGCGGTACTGGAGCGGGTCGTCCAGTCGGAACGCCTGCCGAGACACAAAATCTGCGTTGTCTACAACGGGATTGATGCAAATCAGGTTCGCCCCGTGCACGGTATGCGTGCGGCGATGCGAGCGAGACTTCATATCGGCGACGACGAGTTGCTCGTCGGTAATATCTCGGGTCTGCGCAAAATCAAAGGCGTCGAATGTTTCGTTCGGGCAGCCGCGCTTGCTCGCCGCGCACATCCTAAGCTGCGGTTTGTTCTGGTCGGTGAAGGCTCCATGCGCAAAACCCTGGAGCGCATGGTCGCCGAGAATAATCTTCAAAACATACTCGTTCTTGCGGGCCCCGCCGAAGACGTTCGACCCTACCTCGCCGCGATGGACATAGCGGTCTTGTGCTCCCTCGCCGAAGGCTTCTCCAATTCGCTTCTCGAATACATGCTCGCCGGCCTGCCCATCGTTGCTACCGATGTTGGCGGTAACCGCGAAGCGCTAGGCGGTGCGGGAGTTCTGATCGAGGCTGGAGATGCGCAACAGCTTGCAACAGCAATTGGCTCGCTCACCGACGTTGACGCCCGCGACCACTACGGTGCCGCCGCTTCGACAGGGGTCAGACGGTTTGATTTGAAAGTCGCTGAAGCACGCATGGGCGATCTGTTTTGGAGCCACCTTGAGACGAAATCGCAGGGTAAGTGGTCACGGCCCGGACCGAGTGTGCAAAAGATTTCACCAGTAACAAGAGAAATAGGAGTTGTCCCGGTGCGCAGCGATCCAGGGGAAGTGCGCGCTCTAGCTTCGGCAGGTGACGTGCATAGGGCTTAAGTGGTCCAGGAAACAAAACCAAAGTTGAAGAGGCTTGAAGCAGTCATGAAGACAGTCGCCGACGCGTCCTTACTAAAAACAAAAATCGAATCACGTACCGCACGCCTCGGAGTTGTTGGACTTGGCTACGTTGGACTGCCTCTGGCGATGCTCTATTCCCGCGCCGGATTCCAGGTGACCGGATTCGATGTGGATGTAAAGAAGGTCGAGACCCTCTCCGCCGGAAAGTCCTATATCAAGCGCATTCTCGCGGAAGAAATCCAGGAACTTCTCGAAAGCAAGTTTCGCGCAACGGCCGACTACTCCCAGATCCGCAACGTCGACGCTGTCATGATCTGCGTTCCCACTCCGCTGGATGAGCATCACGGCCCCGACATGACATATATCGAAGACACGGCAGGCGCTCTCGCCCCGCACCTCAAGGCTGGCCAGCTCATCATTCTTGAAAGCACCACCTACCCCGGCACAACCGAAGAAATTTTGATCCCGCTGCTCGAAGGCGGCAACAGAGACGGCCTGGTGCACTATCGCGACGGCGCAGATGAATCCAGAACTTTCCACGTTGCGTACTCGCCCGAGCGGGAAGATCCTGGCAACACTGATGTCGAGCGCGCTGACATTCCGAAGGTTGTCGGCGCCGCCGCAGAACTGAGCCGCGATCTCGCCGGATCGCTTTACAACTCGATCTTCCGTCGCATCGTTCCGGTCTCCAGCCTCGCAGCGGCGGAAATGACCAAGCTGCTCGAGAACATCTACCGCTGCGTCAACATCGCGCTGGTCAACGAACTCAAGCTGCTTTGCCTGCGGATGAACCTGGACATCTGGGAAGTCATCGCCGCGGCCAAGACCAAGCCGTTCGGCTTCCAGGCGTTCTACCCCGGCCCCGGACTCGGCGGTCACTGCATTCCGATCGATCCGTTCTACCTCACGTGGAAGGCAAAAGAGTTCGACTTCTCCACCCGCTTTATCGACCTCGCTGGCGAAATCAACACCGCCATGCCTTACGCCGTCATTGAGGCGCTGGCCAATTCACTCAACGATCGCGGCAAGGCCGTCAAGGGCAGCAAGGTCCTTGTTCTCGGGCTCGCTTACAAAAAAGACATAGACGATCTGCGCGAATCTCCATCGCTCACCCTCATTGAACTACTGCGTAAGCGCGGAGCGGACGTCGACTACAACGATCCATTCATACCCACCGTCGGCCGCGGCCGGCAATACGACTTGAACATGCAATCCGCGGATCTCGACAACCTTGGGTCCTATGACTGTGTGCTTATCTCAACCGACCACTCCGATTACGACTACCCGCGCATCGTCCGCGAATCGCAGCTCGTAATCGATACACGAAATGCAACCGCAGGATTGGATCAGACGAATGTTGTCCGGGCCTAAGTTCAAAAATTGCGCCCCGCAAGAAAGCTTGGTGAGCGATTTATGTCGAAAGTATTGATTACTGGCGTTGCTGGTTTTATTGGATCTTCCCTGGCACGTGCCTTTGTTGAAGCCGGACATGACGTATGTGGAATCGACAACCTGTCCACTGGTCGTATCGGAAACATCTCAGCGATTCTGTCTTCCATGGAGTTCGTCGCCGGCGATGTGCGAGACGGCGATCTGCTTCGTCGCCTGTGTGAAGGTCGAGACGTAGTCTTCCATGAAGCCGCACTTCCATCCGTGCCGAAGTCTGTCATCGACCCACGCAGCAGTCATGTGGCCAATGTCTGCGGCACACTCGAAGTGCTGATCGCCGCTCGCGACGCCGGCGTTCGTCGTGTCGTATACGCTGCCTCTTCGTCCGCATACGGTGAATCGGAAACTCTTCCAAAGCATGAGCAGATGGCAACTGCGCCGATGTCGCCTTACGCTGTGCAGAAACTTGCCGGCGAGCACTACATGCAGGCTTTTAGCCGCGTCTACGGAATCGAAACCGTCTCGCTTCGCTACTTCAATGTCTTCGGCCCCTATCAGGCTGCCGACTCGCCATATTCAGGTGTACTCGCGAAGTTCATCACGAAGATGCTCGAGGGTCAGGCGCCCACCATCTTCGGCGATGGCGGACAAAGTCGCGACTTTACCTATATCGACAATGTTGTCCAGGCGAATGTTCTCGCGGCTTTTGCTCCGGCAGAAAAGATAAGCGGCAACGTCTACAACGTCGCGTGCGGCGAGCGAATTTCATTGCTTGAGACCTACCGGATCCTGGCCGAGATGCTTCGCATAAATCAAGGACCCGTCTTTGCCCCGCCGAGGACCGGCGACATTCGCCACTCCCTCGCAGATATTTCTCGCGCTAAGCAGGATCTCGGGTACGACCCGAAGGTCAGCTTCATAGAGGGCCTGCGGCGCACCGTCAACTGGTACGCAGAGGGTGAATTCAATCTTCATCCCGCACCGGTCTCACATTCCTCAGAGCAGTTGGTCGCATAAATCTCCGAAAGCTAAGAAGGAAAAGAAATTGGCCCAGTCGCTCACAAACGAAGTCAGAACCGCAAGCGCGAGGATCGCTTTGCCCTGGCAGAAAAACTATCTCAGCGAAGCCACGGTCCATGAGCTCTTCGTGTCGTCTGCGACGGCCAACGCCGACCACGTTGCTCTGGTCGGCGAAGATGGTTCGGTTTCATATGCCGAGTTGTTACAGCGTGCGCAGAGCATTGCTCTTCACCTCCATTACGACGGTGTCGGCAGCGGTTCGCTGCTCGGACTGGCAGCGAGCCGTTCCTTTTCCACCATCGCCGCGATTGTCGGGATTCTCATGACCGGCGCCGCCTACATTCCGTTCGACGTCAATGGCTCTCCCGCCACTTTGCTGGAGAGGCAAGCCAGCGGCAGCAAAATCAAACTGCTGCTGTGCGACGACACGTTCAATGACGCCGACTGGGACATCGATTGGTGGGGCAAGTGTGAACTGCTTCGCCTCTCCGAGATCAGTGACATCTCAACCGGGCATGCACCGCTGCTGGTCAAGACTTCGTCGCTCGACCCCGTCAGCGTGATGTACACATCAGGGTCGCTCGGCCAGCCCAAGGGCGTCGTCGTTCCTCATCGCGGAGTCGTGCGCCTCATCTCCGGCCAGAACTTTCTTGAATTCGGTCCCGATGAAACCTTTCTCATACACTCGCCGCTCAGCTTCGATGCTTCGACGCTGGAGCTTTGGGGAAGCTTGCTCCACGGCGCGCGACTGGTAGTTGCCCCGGCAAGAACGCTTTCCATCGACGACTACCGCAAGCTGGTGCATCAGTATTCAGTCACCACGTTGTGGATGAGTGCTCCTGTCTTCCACCTCGCGGCAGATCACGATCCTCAGGTGTTCGCTCCGTTACGCAATCTGCTGGTCGGCGGCGATGTGGTCAGTCCCCAGCGCGTTGAAAAGATTGTGAAACTGTTCCCGCATCTAAACGTTATCAACGGCTACGGGCCTACTGAAAATACGACCTTCACCACCTGCTACCGCGTCCCGGCGGACTATCGCGCCGCCGGATCGCTTCCTATTGGCAGGCCAATTGTCGGCACCGACGTCCACATTCTCAACGAAGAATTCCAGCCTGTCGCAGACGGCGAAGCAGGGCAGTTGGTCGCCGGCGGCGATGGAGTCGCATTAGGTTACTTGGCCGCGCCTGCCATCACCGCAGAACGTTTCCTGCCCGACATATTTAGTAACGACCCGGCAGCGCTCTTCTACCTGACCGGCGACAAAGTTCGCCGCATGCCCGATGGCAACATCGAGTTTCTCGGCCGCTTCGACCGCGAAGTGAAAATTGCGGGCCAGCGCGTCGACCTCAAAGACATTGAAGAGGCTCTCGCCTGGCACACGCTCGTCCGTCAATGCGCTGTGCTGACCGACGACGCGGTTCCGCAGAAGCAGATCCACGCCTTTGTCGAACTCCGCAAGGCCGAGCCGGATGCCGTCAAGATCCTGCGCGAGCACCTGGCATCGATGCTCCCCGAGGCCGCGCTGCCTTCACGCATTATCTGCCTGGACTCGATGCCGCTCAGCGAGAACGGAAAGCTCGACCGGGCAAAACTGGTGGAGATCCTTTCGCAGGAAATCGCCGACTACCAACAGGCGCAGGCGACTCGCGATGTCTTTGCTCAAGTCGAGGGCATCTGGCAACGCCTGTTGCGTCGTCCCGACATCGACGCAGACGAGAATTTCTTCGACGCCGGTGGCAGCTCGCTGCTGCTCATCCAGATGCACGCCGAAATCAACCGGATTTACCCGGGCATGTTAGCGCTCATCGATCTGTTCAGCGCCACTACTGTCACGCAGATAAGCGATCGCTTGATAGAGGAGTGCTCGGTGCAGGAGATTTGTGGTGGCAACGCCGCAAATGGGACCCATGGGAGGGGCCAATGATACGTACATACACAGAGATGGCAATTGGATACGTTGCGATTTGCCTCGCTGTAGTGGCTCTCGCACTTGCTTTTACCGGGAGCCTGTAACCATCGCGGCAGATCGAACAAGAGATCGCTCTGCCGCTTAACTGCACCAACTGCAACACTGAAAGCCAAACCATGATTCAAAGCAAACATTCCGGAGCAATCGCCATAGTAGGAATGGCGGGCAAATTTCCCGGTGCAAACAGCACCGGGGAACTCTGGAAGAACCTCTGCGCCGGCAAGGAAGCGATTTCCCAGCTCAATGAACAGGAACTCGAAGACAAGTCGGCCAAGAATGCGGGCGCGGAGAACTACATCCGCGCTCGCGGAATTCTCAAGGATGTAGACAAGTTCGACGCGGAATATTTCGGCTTCCTGCCGCGCGAAGCAGATGTCACCGATCCGCAGCAGCGCGTCCTGCTCGAATGCGCCTCAGATGCGCTCGAAGATGCGGGCTACGATCCGGCACGCTATCGCGGCCGCATCGGTGTCATCGCCGGCTCAAGCATCAACACCTACCTGCTGCTGCATCTGGCGAGCGACCGCAGTTTTATTGAGACCTTCACCAACTCATATCAGACCGGGTCGTTTCAGGAGCTCATCGGCAACGGCCAGGATTTTCTCGCGACCCGCATCAGCTACAAACTAAACCTGCGTGGGCCCGCGTTTACCATCCAATCGGCATGTTCCACATCGCTGCTCGCCGTCGCACAGGCCTGCGATTGCATTCGCAAGGGCGACGCCGACATGATGCTCGCCGGTGGAGTCTCCATCTCGTTTCCGCAATATCGCGGTTACTTCTATCAGGATGGGGGCATGGTTTCGGCAGATGGCCATTGCCGTCCATTCGACGCAAATGCCAACGGCACCGTTTTCGGCGCAGGCGCTGCAATGGTCCTGCTTAAGCGCCTCGAAGACGCCCTCGCAGACGGCGACCATATTTACGCAATTATCTCTGGCGCAGGAGTAAACAACGACGGCTCCGCAAAGATGGGCTACGCCGCCCCCAGCATCGAAGGCCAGACCGCCGCGATCGTAAAGGCGCATGAATCTGCTGGTATCTCCTCGTCCAGCGTCGGCTACGTGGAGTGCCACGGAACCGGCACCCCGCTCGGAGATCCGATCGAAGTTCGCGCTCTCGAGCAGGCCTTTGCGAAATCGGCGGATGTCAACAGCAAGGGTCAGTTCTGCACCATCGGATCGGTAAAGAGCGCCGTGGGGCATCTCGACATCGCGGCCGGCGTCACCGGCTTGATCAAGACCGCGCTCGTTCTCCAGAACGAAAAGATCCCGCCCACACTTCACTTCAGCAAACCGAACCCGAACATCCAGTTCGCCAAAGGACCGTTCAGCGTGAATGCTGCGACGACCCCTTGGCCACGCGGCGAACAAACGCGCCGCGCCGGAGTCAGCGCGTTCGGCGTCGGCGGCACCAATGTTCATCTCGTGCTCGAAGAAGC
>DATMOZ010000170.1:0-3173 GCA_035567995.1 Acidobacteriaceae bacterium | reverse complement strand
CCCGCTCACGGTCGAAATGATCAGCCGCTTCCGGACGGCCAAGCAGATCAAAGAAATTTTGCAGAAAGTGGAAGCCGGCAAGGTGGATATCCTGATCGGCACCCACCGCCTGCTCTCTAAGGACGTGAAGTTCGCCGACCTAGGCCTGCTGGTGGTCGACGAGGAGCAGCGCTTCGGCGTCCGCCACAAGGAACGCATCAAGCAGATGCGCACTGAAGTGGACGTGCTCACCATGTCAGCCACGCCGATTCCGCGCACCCTGCATATGTCGCTGGTGGGCCTGCGCGACATGAGCGTGATCGAGACGCCGCCGAAAGACCGTATGGCAATCCAGACAGTGGTCGCGAACTGGGATGAAAAGCTGATTCAGTCGGCGATTGAACAGGAACTCGATCGCGGCGGCCAGGTGTATTTCGTGCATAACCGCATCGACACAATCTGGGAGATTGCGGCCAAGCTCCAAGCGATGGTTCCGAACGCCCGCATCGCCGTGGGCCATGGGCAGATGGGTGAAGGGGAGTTGGAAAAAGTGATGCTGAAATTCATGCATCACGAAGCCGACATCCTGGTTTCAACCACGATCATTGAAAACGGGCTCGACATCCCGCTGTGCAACACGATCCTCATCAATCGCGCCGATCGGTTGGGCTTGTCGGAGCTCTATCAGCTTCGGGGACGGGTGGGCCGCTCGAACCGGCGCGCCTACGCATACCTGCTCTTGCCCGCGGAAATCGAGTTGACGCCGATCGCGCGCCGCCGTCTGGCCGCACTCAAGGAATTTTCCGACCTAGGCGCCGGCTTCAAGATCGCCGCCCTTGATCTCGAACTGCGAGGCGCGGGAAATCTTCTCGGTGGAGAGCAGAGCGGCCACATCGAGGCAGTGGGATTCGAACTCTATACGCAGATGCTGGAGCGCGCCGTGCGCGAAATGAAGGGCGAAGCGGGCGTTGAAGTAACGGAAATCCAGCTGAACCTCGGTCTCAACATACGCATTCCTTCCGACTATATAAAGGAGGAGAACCAGCGGCTCCGGATGTACAAGCGTGTCGCGGGAGTGGAGACCGAGTCGCAACTCCATGACGTGCGTTCAGAATTGATTGATCGCTACGGTGAGACGCCTGGCGCGGTTCGCAACCTGCTTGATTACGCCGCGCTTAAACTGCAGGCGATGCGAGTCGGTGCAAATGCCATTGAACGCAAGCGCGAATTTGTGAACATCAAGTTCAGCCAAAATGCTTCGATTGACCCAGGGAAGCTGGCACGCTTTGTAGCATCGCAGAGGGGTACGCAGTTTACTCCGGACGGGACGCTGAAGTTCTCGATAAAGATCGACAGTGCGGGAGGAATCCTGCAAACGCTGCGCGATTTACTGGAAGAGCTGGAAGCGAGCGAAGAAGCCGTACGCCAGGTGTAAACGCCAGCGGTTACAATTGCTCCGCAAGGAATCTAATGCAGGAACGACGAACGAATCGCGACCGCCGCAAGATCCGAACCGTCCGCAAGGCGATTTTCCCTGCCGCTGGATTGGGCACCCGCTTCCTCCCAGCCACCAAAGCGCAGCCGAAAGAGATGCTGCCGCTGGTCGATAAGCCGATCATTCAGTATGGCGTGGAAGAGGCGCTGGCGGCCGGGTGCGACCAGATCATCATTATTACCGGACGCGGCAAGAGCGCGATCGAAGATCATTTTGACGTCAGCTACGAATTGGAGAAGATGCTCGAAGAAAAAGGCAAGCATGACTTGCTCAAAATCGTGCGCCAGATTTCGGACATGATCCACGTAGCCTATGTGCGTCAGAAGGAAGCGCTGGGCTTGGGACACGCTGTGCTTACCGCGCGCGAATTGATTGGCGACGAACCGTTTGCCACGCTGCTCGCCGATGACGTCATCGATGCAAAAGTTCCGGTGCTCAAGCAGTTGATGAATGTATTCGACGAAAAGCACTGTTCCGTGATCGCAACGCAGATTGTCGACGGACCGGCGATCTCTTCTTACGGTGTGCTCAAGGCGAAAGAGGTGGCGGGTTCCGCTGGCAAACTCTTCGAAGTTCTCGACATGGTGGAAAAGCCGAAGGTCGCGGACGCGCCTTCGAATCTGGCCGTGATTGGGCGCTACATTCTGACGCCCACGGTGTTCGAGACGCTTTCCGAGATCGAGCCGGGGGCGGGCGGCGAGTTGCAGCTCACGGACGCACTGCGCGGACTGCTGCAGCGGGAGAAGATATACGCGTACGTCTATGAGGGTCGCCGCCACGATACGGGCGACAAACTCGGCTTCCTCAAAGCTACGGTTGAGTTTGCCCTGAAACGCGACGATCTGGGCGCGAAATTCCGGGAATATCTGAAAAGTCTAGAGCTGTGAATGTGTGGTGACGGGGCCGAGCCCAACCACGCGAACTTCCGGTCACTGTTCGACCGTTGATTTCATCTTTGCTGATTTTTCTTCGACGCCGCGCGCGAGTTTCGCTTTGTGCGCTACCAGTTTCTTCGCGATGGACTCATCGGCCACGCCAATAATCTGTGCCGCGAGGATCCCCGCGTTGGTCGCGCCAGGCTTGCCGATGGCGACGGTTGCGACCGGAATGCCTGCGGGCATTTGCACTGTTGCCAGCAGAGAATCCATGCCCTGCAGGGAAGTTGATGGGATGGGAACGCCGATGACCGGCAAGGTTGTGTGCGCCGCGATCACGCCTGCCAGGTGTGCCGCTCCGCCCGCGCCTGCGATGATCACTCGAACGCCGCGTCCAGCGGCGTTGCGCGCATAATCCGCGGTGCGATCGGGCGACCGATGGGCCGAGGTAACGTCCATTTCATAGGCGATTCCGAATTCATCTAGAGCTTTCGCGGCTTCGCGCATGATCTCCAGGTCGGAGTCGCTGCCCATCACAATTGAAACTAGTGGCTTGCTCATTTAGTCGGCGTTCATCCCCAGCCCCTAAAGGGGCATCTTGTTTCGAAACTGACGGTATCGCTAAAGCGATTACCCTGATACGAAGCCCGCGTTGTGTCGCAGTCCGCTAGCTCTTCTTCAGGGCTCTCGCCGCGATATCTTTGCGATAGTGGGCGCCTTCAAAACCGATCTTCGCGCACGCCTCGTAGGCGCGCTGCACCGCGGTTTGCAACTCCGCCGCCCGCGCGGTTACTCCGAGCACGCGACCGCCGGAAGTATAGAAA
>DATMOZ010000169.1:0-3202 GCA_035567995.1 Acidobacteriaceae bacterium | reverse complement strand
CGTAGGCGGGCGCGACCTCGTTGCTAACCGCGTTTTCGATCTTTTCGCGGAGTAGCTTGCGGTCCGACTCGGAGATGGAATCGGGAAACTTGCGCAGCGGATCGGTGAAGGGACTTTTGTCGAGCGGGTCGTCGGCAATCTCCTGCGCCTGAGTGGAGACTTTTTCCAGCAGATACTTTGGCGGCATGCGGTGATCGCGTAGTCCATCGCGCATGTGTCCCATGGCCTGCTCTAACACGCGAGGGATCTGGCGCAAACGGGACAGATAGTCTTCATAATCTTTCACATTGCGAAAAGGGGAATCGAAGGGGAGCGAAGCGTAGCCCAGGTGAACGCCGCCAAACTGCGTCGCCGGCATCTCCCAGTCTTTGAATTGCGCGCTGTCGAGCGTTTCATGCAAGCTGCGCAGCATCAGCGCGCGGTTGAGCCTTTCCTGTTCTGGAAATCCGGTGACGTCGATCGCCTCGAAGCGCGTGAGCGCCTGACGAGTGTGTTCGAGATCGTCGGCAATCGCCTTATCCGAAAAATCGCTCAGGCGATCGTTGTACCGATTGTCTCCGACCTGGGTGGCAAGTTCCGGCTGGGTGCGCAGCGTGTATTCCCACTCATCGGCGAGCAGACGATTGAGTTCGTCTCGTCGGGCTTCGGGTGTCTGCTTGGGAGTTTGGGCAAAGAGAGGGACGACTAGAGCTGCGGCGAAAGAAATAATCACGAGCGATGTTTGCAAGAGGCAGACCTCCACAACATTTGTTGTTCATGAGGATACGTCGTCAGAAAATATCAGAAAAGCGCGCGGCGCGGGCTTTGGCCTGCGGCGACGAGTCAGTGGCGCAGATCGGAATCTACTGGCTGTTTAGCCCAGCGCCGACACGGATGTGCAAAGTGATGCAGAATCGAGAACTCTTAAGGTAACAAGGCGCTCTGATTACCGAAGTGCGTGTCCATCTACGGAAGAGACATTAAATGCAATTTATTCATATAGTTACCGGCAAGATTCCGCTGTGGCGAACTTTATACTTTACGGTTGCGCCGAACCGCGTAAATCGCCTACTATCGAACAGTTGCAAGAGATTGTGACCATTCGGTGGGACGATTGGTTATGTTCTTGCATCTATTTATTAGGCCGATAGACGGATTAGGTAAGTTCTGGGCTGGCTAAGCATTAATTGGCCGAGTACCACCGGGGATAGATTACGTGAAGGTTCGGGTCTGGTTTCTTCGTCTCGCATTTTTCTTAGGAATGGCAATGTTGCTGGCAGCGAGTGGCATCGCAGCCAGCGTCAACCCTCCCGCGCTCACGCCACGCAGAAAGGCTCGCGGGGTTACAGAGAATCAGCATGCTAAGAAGCGCATGCGAACGCTGGCGCGGAGCCGGGTTCCACGCTCGCGTTATGCCGCCACCCATTATTCCGGCACCCATCGCCGGCACCGCTACTACGAGCGCTTCAGCACCAGTTCGTTCGCTTCCGACATCACCGAAGGCGACGTGACTGCCGGTGAAGATCCCGTGGTTCGCCAGGCCGCAATCGATGCCCTGGGCAACATGAACGGCACCGTGGTCGCGATCGAGCCGACCAGCGGACGCGTGCTCGCCATGGTCAACCAGAAGCTCGCACTCTCGGGCGGCGCGCAGCCCTGCTCGACCATCAAACTTTCCGTGGCTTTGGCGGCACTGAGCGAAGGCGTGATCGACGAGCAAACTGAAGTTCCACTCGGCCGCCGTAGCCGCATGAATCTCACGGAAGCGCTGGCGCACTCGAACAATGCCTACTTCGAAGCGGTTGGGCGCAAGCTGGGCTTCGAAAAGGTGCAATACTACGCGCACCAGTTCGGACTCGGCGAACTTGCCGGCTACCAGATTCCGGGCGAGCAGCTGGGGACGTATCCAGAAGAAGAAATTTCTCCCAAACTCGGCGGCGTCGGCAAGATGTGCTCGTTTGGAGAGGGCATTTCGATGACCCCGCTGCAATTGGGCGCGCTGGTGACGGCGATCTCAAATGGCGGCACGCTCTACTACCTGCAACATCCGAACAGCGCCGATGAAGTTGCGAGCTTCCAGCCTCGAGTTAAGCGTCATCTCGACATCGAGCCCGTGATTCCCGAACTCTCCGACGGCATGGCCGGAGCGGTCATGTATGGCACGGCGCGCAGCGTGCATTTGAACTTTAACGAAGAATCGATCCTGGGCAAGACCGGCACATGTTCGCGCGCTGGCACGCGCTATGGGTGGTTTGCTTCGTACGCCAACACCGATGTCGGACGCATTGTGACGGTCGTCTTCCTCCAAGGCGGACATCCTACCTTCGGGCCCAAAGCGGCTGAGATCGCAGGACTCATGTACCGCAATCTTTACGATCACAAGTTCTTCGTGGCCGGGGCAGCCGGTACAGATCCTGCTCCTCCGGATCTGGAGAAAGTCAGCAGTCAGGCGGCTCCGCAGGAACAGCCGTAGTTAGTGTGCCCAGCCCTAAAGGGGCATCGATTTGACGAACTTCCGACATCGCCAAAAGCGATGCCCTGATACGAAACTCATCCCGCTCGTCGCATCCCACCTGTTCGCCAACCTGTTCAACCCAACCTGTTCCGGTCATGACTAACGGAACTCACGTCTCGCAGTATGTGTCGCGAATCATTGATGACTGAGTCACAATAGTCATGCCCATGAGTTCGTCTTCTTCTGCCGCGGCAGCGAAATGTCTGGAAGCATCAGGAGTGCTGCCTTCTTCCGAGCCGTTTCTGTCGGCCCAGAAAAGCACTTGGCCGTTGTGCCTGCTGTTGATCGTCGTCGTGCTCGTGTTCTACAGCCCCGTGACTCACAACGGGTTCGTCAACTATGACGACGATCAGTACATCGCGAACAACCCTCATGTGAGAGCGGGCCTGACGTGGGAGACGGTGAAGTGGGCTTTTACCACTTACGATCAGGCGAATTGGGCTCCGCTGTCATGGCTATCTCATGCGCTTGACTGCGAACTCTTTGGACTGAATCCTGCCGGGCACCACCTGGTGAGCGTCCTGATTCATGCGGCAAACGCTATTCTTCTGTTCCTGCTGCTGCAGAGCATCACGGGATTCCGCGGACGCAGCCTGATGGTCGCGGCGCTGTTTGCGCTTCATCCCGTCAATGTCGAGTCGGTGGCGTGGGCGGCGGAGCGGAAGAACGTGTTGAGCATGCTGTTCTTGCTGTTCGCGCTGCATGCTT
>DATMOZ010000168.1:0-6804 GCA_035567995.1 Acidobacteriaceae bacterium | reverse complement strand
TTTCTATCGGCAACATTGAAGTCGGCAACGGCCGGCTCTTTCTCATCGCGGGACCGTGCGTTATCGAGAGCGAGGCGCACGCACGCAAGATGGCGGACGCGATTCAGCGCATCACCAGCGACCTCGGTGTGCCGTACATATTCAAGGCGAGCTATGACAAGGCGAATCGGACCTCGGTGAGCAGCTTTCGCGGCCCTGGCGTGGAAGAGGGCACACGCATTCTGGGAGCGATCGGAAAGAGCAACAATGTGCCGGTGCTGACCGATGTGCACGACGAGCATGATTGTGCGCGCGTCGCAGAGGCTGTGGACGTGCTGCAGATTCCAGCATTTCTGTGCCGGCAGACAGACCTGCTGCTCGCCGCGGCCAACACCGGGCGGGCAGTGAACGTGAAGAAGGGCCAGTTTGTTGCGCCGGCCGATATGCGCCACGCGATAGAGAAGATTCGAACCACCGGCAATGAGCGCGTATTCCTGACGGAGCGGGGCGCTTCGTTTGGATATCACAATCTCGTTGTGGACATGCGGTCGCTGGCGATCATGCGGCAGTACGCGCCGGTGGTGTTCGATGGCACGCACTCGGTACAGCAGCCTTCGGCCGCGGACGGCGTGTCAGGCGGCCAGCCGGAGTTCATTCCTCTGCTGGCGCGGGCGGCCGTCGCTGCCGGAGTGGATGGACTGTTCCTGGAAGTGCATGACAACCCTGCGGAGGCAAAGTCTGACGGCGCGAATGCGTTAAGGCTTGACAGGCTCAGGCCGCTGCTGGAGAATCTGCTAGCTATCCATAGCGTAAGCCATAAGAACTAGTTAGATTTGTAAGACTTGGTTTCAAGGGGTCAATGCCAAAAAAACGGCCCCTCGGGGTGAGGGGCCAATCTGCCTTGGTTCTCTCGTGTGAGAGCTTGTGTTTCGAACTACGGTGTTGGCGACGACGCAACTCCGACTACTGGGGAGGGGTGCTGCGTGGTAGGTAGCTGCGTCGTGCCGTCCTGTCCACCCGTCATCGACTGGGTGTTGTTCGAAGAATCCTGGTTTGCGAGGCTGTTCTCAAGCAGAGTTACGTCTACGTAAGTGCCTGTGACCTTCGCATCGGCCGTCTTGGCATTGCCAAGGGCGACCTTATGAATTCGATAAAGTGGAACCTGGTGAGCTGTCACCAGATAGCGAGTGACAGCCGCTGCGGTTGCATCGGAGGTTTGCAACCCAGAGCGGCTATGGCCTGACACCTCGACGATATAACCCTTGCGACCATCAAGTTTTGCCGCAACTTCGTCGAGAGACTTCTTTGCTGCTGGTGTTAGGGTTGTGCGACCTGCGGGGAACTTAATCTTGGCATTGCTGACCAGCGTGTACTGATCCAGGCCATTCACTGTATTCGCAGTGGCGTCTGTCCGCGTACCGGCGCGTTGAGCCATACCGTTTGCCTGGTTCGCGCGATTGGCCGCGTCCATGGCCTTCTGATCGGCTGCATTGGCGGCGCTATTCGCCTCATTGATACCGGCGGTTGAGCGCTTATCCAGATCCTGGATATCACGTGTGTTTTGCTTGGATAGCTGATCCACTTCGGTGAGACGATCATTGATCGGATCAGTCTGGCGATGTACCCACTTCTTACGAGCGAAGGGATTCATATGACCCCAGAAACCTTCCTGCGACTTCGTTTGCAGAGGAGGTTTGTTGGTCGCATTTTGCGGCTGTGTCTGGGTGTCCTGCTGCTGCGTCTGGGGAGAAACCGGCGCGGAATCCGGGGTGGCATTCTGTGCGCAAGCCGGGAGGGCTAAAGCGGTTGCTACTAGCGTCAGGGATAGAGTGCGTATCATCGCGAGTACTAAAGCACTTGGCGTGCCAAACTTGGGATCGCAGCAGACAGTCGATTAAGTTCTTATAATGCGTTGATTTAACCCCATCTATGTTGTGGGGTTAACAGATGCGTAAACAGTGAAAATTCGACTCGTTTCGGCAAGGTTGGAACAAAACCGAGCAAAATTTGCTCGGTAGAAGTTTTATTTCGTATCTACGTGACTGACTTGGCCTTGGGGCATCTGCTGATTCCAAATCGGAGTGATCCCCTCGAAGATCAGCCGGAACTCCTTGCTGGCACCGGGAAGCAGCGGGTCGGCAGCGACGTGTTCAGTGTCGATATACGGCTCGTGGGCGCGAATCAGATTGAGGGGCACGGTCATGCGCTGCGGCAATTCGCCTAGATCGTTGTTGAAAGTGACTTGCACCAGTATTCCGGTGACTGTCCTCGTGCCGCGGTTGGTGATCTGGCCATCGAGGTAGGTCACTTTTCCGCCGGCAAAGTTCTCGGATTCGCTCATATGTATGTTGCTGAGTTCCAGCATGCCGGCATAGGGGTCTGCCGGAGCCGGCCCGGCGGTAGCTGGGGCCGTGGACGGTCGTGAGGCGTGATGGCCAAGCAGGACGACAAGCAGCAGCGCGAGGACGGCGACGCCGATGGCGACTGCGACCGGCAGCCAGTTCCGTTTTTCGGCTGGCGCGTGGGATGGCGGCGGGCCGAATATTCCAGGGTTTGATTCTGCGCTCATCGTGCCGATTTTACCGTGCGATGTAGGGATTCAGGTCTTCAGAGCAATATCTGGCATGGTCAAAAGCAGGATCTGGGATGGTCAAAACGTGTTCTCATGCATTTTCAGACAGGGTGAACACGGTGCTGCAGGGTGTACCTCGTGGGGTGCAGCAACAATTTTCATAAAAATTGAATCTGATGTGCACTATTTTTACGTCTTATAGGTACCAGCAAGAGATCAGCGGTCGTTCCCGGGGGTGGAGCATGCGTGACACTGGGCCTGTCAATACAAACCGCCACAATAATTGCACAATCGTTGCTTCGATGCGTGGGGCCGATGCGGCAGCGATTGAGGACTCGACTATTACGGTGACGGCTGCGCATGACAAGATGTACAAGGCGGCAACCGTTGCTGCGGCGCTGCTGTTACTGGTCGGTGCTGCCGCAGTCTGAGTGTTATTGAAAGCTTGCTCTGCGAACCGTCTGGCGAAAGTCTTCGCCTCGCACATCGAGCGCTACACACATCTCCATCAGTCGTGATCTCATGCGTTCGCCAATGCGATCGCCAAGGGTTTCTTCGCGCATTTTGGCTCGCGTCTCACCGGCCACATTCGAGGGCGGCAGGTTCGGATAATTCGTGGTGATGATCGTCGTCCGCTTGTCGTTGTAGCGCGTGTTCAGGATGTGTGCCACGGTATCCCACACCCAGTCTGTGGGACGCACAGCGCCGAGTTCATCGAGCACTAAAACCTCAGCTTCGAAGACAGGGCGCAGCACTTCGAGTTCGGTGGCGGAAACCTGCGGATTGTATGAGTTCTGAATTTCCTTCAGCAGCTCGCGGTAGTCGTAGAAAACGCCGCGGGCGTCCTTCTGGCGCACGAGGGCGGTGAGAATTCCGACTGCCAGATGGGTCTTCCCTACCCCGATGGATCCTGTGAGCAGCAAGCCGCGTCCGTCTGTCTCGATGGGAAAGCCTTCGACAAATTTGCGCGCGGTGAGATGTGCTGCTTCGAGTGATCTGTCAGCGTTTCTGAAATTGGTCTCGAAGCTTTCGAGAGAACAGTGTTCGTAGCGTCGCGGCACACGGGCGCGTTCGATGCGACGGTCGGCGCGGCGCCCGATGCGGCACTCGCAGGTTCTCGCATACTCTTTAGAGTCAGGGCCGGACTCGATTACGATGCCCCGGCCGCTGCAAATCGGACACTCTGTCTTCACGAAGGCGAGTATCGCAGAGATGAGAGCCGTTGCGGCCTGTGGGAAATCACGGTAAACTGAGGATTAGCGCCATTGAAGGGATTTTCACTGTTATGCCGAAGGAAGCGATTCACCCGCACTATGAAGAGATCCGCGTGCACTGCGCATGTGGCAACGTATTTGCCACGCGTTCGACGCATAAGGGCAACATTAATCTCGAAATCTGCTCCGCGTGCCACCCGTTTTTCACGGGCAAGCAGAAGTTGATCGATACCGCCGGTCGCGTTGAACGCTTCCGTCGCAAGTATGCGAAGTCTGACACGGGGAAAGCCGAGACGGCCGCCGCCGCGAAGTAGCAGCTGTATTTTAGAAGATGAAGAAGCCCCGCAAACGCGGGGCCTTTTTCTTTCAGCAGCCCGCTCTGTGCATTTCGGCTGCTTCCGGGTTCGTGTCCCGGTAAACTGGTATCACCATGCACAAGTACTGGGACAATCCTGTTGAGCACGCGATGCCCGCGAACGTCGCGGTGCCGGCGAGCGTCAATATCGGCGGTGTGAATATTGCGCCGGCGACCGTGCTTGCTCCGATGGCAGGTGTGACCGACACGGTTTTTCGGCGGTTCATTCGCGCGAGCAGTTTGTTCAGCGCAGACGGCTCAGAGGAAGATGCAGTTGCGGGCGTGGAAGCGACGATCTCGAATCAGCAATCGGGATGCGGCCTGCTGATGACAGAGTTCACTTCTGCAGATGGGCTGTCGCGCATGCGCGAGTCGAAGCGCAAGCGCTATCTGACCTTCTATGACGACGAGCATCCAATTGCGGCGCAGCTGTTCGGTTCTGATCCGACGACGCTGGCTGAGGCCGCGCGCATTGTCGAGGACACGGGATTTGACATTGTCGATCTGAACCTCGGTTGCCCGGCAAAGCGCGTCGTGGCGTGCAATGGCGGCAGCGGGTTGCTGCGTGATCTGCCGCTGATCGCGAAGATATTCGAGACTGTGCGCGGGGCGGTGACGATTCCCTTCACGGTGAAGTTTCGTCTGGGGTGGAACGACGCGAATATTGTGGCGCCGCAGCTGGCGCAGCTTGCAGAGGCGTCAGGACTGAACGCAGTTGCGCTGCACGCGCGTACGCGAGAGCAGGGCTACGCGGGCCAGGCGCGATGGGAGTACATCGCTGCTGTGAAAGACGCGGTGAGCATTCCAGTCATCGGCAATGGAGACGTGCGCACACCGGAAGACGCGGCGGCGATGGTGGCTGCGACAGGGTGCGACGCGGTGATGATCGGTCGCGCGGCGCCGGCGAATCCGTGGATCTTCCGTCAGATCGCGCAGTACACAGCTACCGGCCAGTACACGGCGCCGACGGAGCAGGACCGTTACCGCATGATCCGGACTTACTTCGAAATGCTGGTGAGGGAAATTACGCCGGACGAACATCCGACGGCTGCGGTTGGCAAGATGAAGCAGTTCGCATCATGGTTCACGCATGGCGTGCCAGGCGGGGGTGCTCTGCGCAAAGCAGTCTACGAAGCAAAGACGGGCGCGGCTGTTCTCGATGCGGTGGATGAGTTTTTCATGCGCGCGAGTGAGGAACCTGAAGCCAGTTATGCGGCGGCGCTCGCTCTATAGCAAGGTCGCCGCAACTGGCGAGCCCCTTAGAAGCGCAGTCCGAATGTGACCGGTATGACCTGCGTTGCATGAGCCGGAGTATCGAGGTAGGTGTAACGCGCTTCGACAAACAACTTCGCGTTTGAATATTGCGAGAGGCGATGCTCGAAGCCGGCACCGGCATTGAAGCCAGCTTGATCGGTCGAAAACTGGGACAGGATGATATCGCCGCCACCGAAACAAAGTCCGCTAAACGGATCGCAGATGATTGGCCCGCCCGGCTCAGTGAATGTGGTCCTCTGGTGATACCAGCCGCCGCCGCCTATGAGATATAGATGCGTGGGCGTGCCCTGCAGATTAACCTTTTGCTCGACTGTCACGGAAATGATGCTGCGATGACCGTCAGGAAATTGTTGGCGTATCAACTCTGAATTGGTGATTCCGGCGGTGTTGTATTCGAACTCGCCGATCGTTGAAAGATATCGCGACTCTTTGAAGCCCACGCCGCCCATCAGGTTATATCCGTAGTTGATTTCGTTTGACGTACCGCCTGCCGGGGCGGTGAAGCCGCCGCCGCCCTCAAAGACCCAACGATCTATCGGTGACGAGATTGGACGACGCTGCTGGGCGAAAGAAGGTGCAACGATGCACAAGGCAAATGAGGCGACCGCGAAAATTCGCAGCAAGGCACGGCTTGATTGCAAGAAACGTGACATGGATTAAATGACCTCGGGAACCAGGATTTTCGAGAGTCGTGCGTATGAACTTATAACCCCAGATGGATGCGAAAGATGCGGCGCCGGGTGCATTTCGCTCATCGGTGTTTAGACGTGGCTTCAAAAGAAAAACCCTCGCTGATTCGACAGCGAGGGTTTTTCTTTTCCGGTCAAAGGAGTCTAGTGAATGTCGAACTGCTCCGGCTGCAGTGTGGGGTCGCTCTTGAGGATGATCGTCCTGCCTGCGACCTCTTCCAGTTCGTTCAGCCATTTGCCGCTCGATGATTTCAGCTGCTTCACCACTTCAGGGTGAACGCGGAGCAGCACGTCCTTGCCTTCGAGGTGGTTACGCATCTTGCGCATTTCGACATAGATTTCGTTGCACACCGTCACCGGGCTCTTCACCATTCCGGTGCCCGTGCAGACGGTGCATTGGGTTGATAGCGTGCGCTCAAGCGACTGTTTGACGCGCTTGCGAGTGATGGCGACCAGACCGAAATCGTTGAACTGCAGAACCTTTGAAGGTGCCCGGTCCGCCTTCAACGCTTCTTCAAGCGCCTGCATCACCTTGTGGCGGTTCTTGCGCTCGTCCATGTCGATGAAGTCGATGACGATGATGCCGCCCAGATCGCGCAGGCGAATCTGGCGGACGATTTCTGGAATCGCGTCGAGGTTGGTCTTGATGATGGTGTCTTCGAGGCGTGCGGTCTTGCCGACGTATTTGCCAGTGTTGATGTCGATGGCGACGAGCGCTTC
>DATMOZ010000167.1:0-13086 GCA_035567995.1 Acidobacteriaceae bacterium | reverse complement strand
CGCCACTCCTGGAAGATTGCTTCCAGCCTCAGCCGCAAGAGTTCGCTGTGCGAGGTGGTCTCAAGACTGAAATCGCCGATCAGGCAACCGAGATTCCATTTGCGATCTGCCGCGTAGCCGGTGATGATGTCCAGATACCGTTTCAGTCGCTGTCGAGGGGTTAAGGACTTGTCGTCCAAAGCCTGTTTGACAAACTCCTTTGTGCCTGCAAAATAGCGGTTCAGGACTTCCCGGGCAAAGGCTTCTTTGGAACGGAAGTGATTAGTGAAGGAGCCTTGCGGCGCACCAGCGGCTGCGCAAATATCGCGTACAGTCGCCCCCTGGTAGCCCCATCGAAACATCACTTTGAGGCCGGAATCAAGAATGTCTTCGCGAAGTGACGGTTTGCTCATAAGATGTTAATACGCTCGTACGTATTGACTGTCAAGGCCGTTCATGAAGACTTAGGCGAGTGCATCAATGTTTCCACTCCCTTCAACAATCCGGCGCAAACCCCGCACCCCTTTAGCTTTACACCCGGGCTGCAAATTGCGGGAAAGCCGCCCTCAATTCGCTACAATAGAAACAGAGATCGGGCGGCATACCTTCCCAGACCCGCCGCAGACCAAGTCCGGACTTAACTGTTTTATTTCTAAGACTTTAGGACTTTCGGTAGGGGGAATGGGGGGTACCTGAAGTCCCGGGATATTCGATGACCGAAGCCCTCACAATCGCAGTCGCCATGTCCGGCGGAGTTGACTCCTCGACCGTTGCAGCCATGCTGCGCGATCAGGGGCACACCCTCGTTGGACTGACCCTGCAACTCTGGAACCAGCGCCGCCTCGCCGGCAAAGAAGGAATGCCGGAGCAGGTGCAGGGTCGTTGCTGCTCACTGGACGATGTCTACGACGCGCGCCGCGTGGCCGAGCAGCTCGAAATCCCCTACTACGTCGTCAACCAGCAGGAGCGTTTCGAGCGCGATGTCGTGCGCCCCTTCGTGGACGAGTACCTTTCCGGCCGCACACCTGTTCCCTGCACACTGTGCAACAACCACATCAAGTTCGATCAGCTGCTGATTACCGCGCGGCAAATCGGCGCAGACATGATCGCCACCGGCCACTACGCGCGCAATGAATACGATCCCGCGCGCGATCGGTGGATCCTCTCTCGCCCCACTGACAAGGCAAAGGACCAGACATACTTCCTCTTCGGCCTGACGCAGGAGCAACTTTCCCGCACGCTGTTCCCGCTCGGCGGCTACCTCAAGCCCGCTGTGCGTGAACTCGCCGCGGAACACCGTCTCGCGCTGGCCCACAAGCCGGACTCGCAGGAGATCTGCTTCATCCCCGGCGGCGACTACCGCAAGTTCCTCGACGCCTACCTCGAAGAGCAGGGCGAATCGCTCCCCGACACCAGCGGCGAACTCGTCCTCAGCGACGGCACCGTCGTCGGCGAGCACGACGGGATCCACAACTTCACCGTCGGACAGCGCAAGGGCCTCGCGCTCAAGATGCATCAGCCGTCGCCGTTCTATGTGCTCGGCGTGAACGGTGCAGAGCACAAGGTAGTCGTTGGCCCGCAGTCGGAACTCATGAGCCCGACGCTCACGGCCCGCGACGTGAACTGGATTTCCATTCCAGAACTTACGCAACCAATGCGCGTCGCGGTGAAAATCCGCCACCGCCATGAGCCGGCGCTGGCGACGCTGCGGCCCGGTATTTCAAAAACCGAAGCGATTGCCGAGTTCGACGAGCCGCAGCGCGCGGTCACTCCCGGCCAGGCCGCCGTTTTCTACGACGGCGAAGAAGTAGTCGGCGGCGGCTGGATCGCCTGACTTCCCCGCAAGTAAAAAAGCTGTGGCCATGGCCACAGCTTTTGTTATTCGCTCCGAATGCTCTGAGGTTAAACGCCCGGCGGCACCAGCGGCTCCATCATTTTGTCCTGCACCACCGGCTTTCCGGCCGCGGCAACATCCGCGCTCGTAACCGGCGCTTTGCGATATCGAGTCGCGCCTCTTGAGCGTGCACCATTTGGCGCCGCTCCACGAAGACGATCAACCGCTGCCATCAGGCCGTTGACGACGCCGGAAATGCGCCGCGTCGGCACTTCGACAGCATGCTGCAAAGTCTCGCTGGCGCGAGCAACCGTGCTCTGGACCGCGTGTGTCGCACTCTGCACCACGTCGAGCGTGTTGCCGATGATTGCATCGATTCTGGCCACCTCATACCGCGTCCGCGTCAACACGTCCTCTACCGCTACATCAACCCGCGCAGCTTGCTTCTTCAACGTCGCGGTCGTTTCAACAAGGTTGTCGGTAATAATCCTGATCTTAGGCGCGGCGTCATTCAGAATCACACGGCTCTGCTCCAGCGTTGGAAGGGCCTTTAAGCGCAGTTCGTCCAGTGCCAGCTCAACCTTCTTCTTGGTTTCCCGCGCACCGATGGCAAACGCCAACAGCACGCCGGTCTGGATCAAGATTGCGATCGCCGTTACTGCTGTGAAAAGCAGATAGAGCTTTGAATCTGGCATGTTCCCGCCTTACTAACTGCGCTGATTTGAACTCTGGCTGCCCTGCTGCTGTTGACCGCCGCCTTCCGTCGTGTTCCGATACGCTTCACGGCCCGCCTCGACCGCTGCAGTAATCTTGTCCGCCTGTTCGCTTACCAGGTCACGCCCACGGTCAACGTACTCTGACCACTGCGCACGGCCGCGTTCGACATACTCTTTGCCGAGGCCAACGTATTCGTCGAGATGTTCCTTGCCACGGTCAACCGCCTGCGAAGCCTGCTGTGCCACTTCGCGGGCACGCTCTCGCAGATAATCTTTGCCTTCACGGGCAGACGCTGCCAGCTCTTCACGCGTCTCTTTGCCGGACTTCGGCGCATACAACACACCCAGCAGAGCTCCTAGGCCGAGCCCCGCAACAAACCACCCAAAGTTTCCTGATGAATCCTTTTCGTAGTATTCAGACATTTCTAATCCCCTTAATGGCGTTTACGGATTTAGATCCGAAGCGACAGCGCATCTCGGCATATGAATCCGCCACGCATCATCGTTGTCCATACGATGCGTACTTTGTTAACCATGCTGCCACGGAGTACGCAGATGCGTCTAACGTCTGCCCGCAGAGGAGCATACTCGCATCTGAGATACTAGGACAAACGAGCGCAAACTTTTCAGTGCAAGGATTTTAGGAAGGAGAAGAACCCGCATGAACCACGTCCACACGACGCGCCTGCTGCAAGCCACACTTCTGGTCGCCGCCCTCGCGCTCGCCTCCGGATGTACCAAGCATCCCGCTCAACAGGCCGCCACGTCGGCTGCACAACCGAGCGACAGCCAACTGATGACAGATGTCAGCAACAAGATCGCCTCCGACCCGGGTCTTTCAGGGCAGCAGATCCAGGCCCAGGTTTCGAGCGGCGTGGCTGTGCTGACAGGCACTGCCGAAAGCGAGGCAGCAAAGGGCCTTGCGGGCGCTGACGCGCAGCAGGTCAGCGGAGTCAAGAGTGTAGTAAACAACATCTCGGTAGTTCCCCCTAGCGCGGCGACGGTTGCCCCGGCTGCGCCCCCTGTCGCACCTCGCACCGCGCCCCGCGAAGAACGCCGCCGGCACGCCGAGCGACCGGTCACCAGTCAGGCTGAGCCGGCTCCTGTTCCAGCACCAGCGCCTCAGCAGGCATATACTCCGCCTCCGCCGCAGGAGCAGCTGCCGCCGCCACCACCCCCCAAGCCGGTTAGCCGTACCTTCACTCTGCCCGCAGGAACAGTCGTCCCTGTCCGCATGATCGACAGCCTGCAGACTGGTGTAACGCAGTCGAATACCTCATTCCGCGCTTCGTTGGCAGCCGATCTCGTGGAGGATGGCATGGTTGTAGTTCGCCAGGGCTCGACAATCGCCGGCCGGGTGATCGAGGCGAAAGACGCCACTCACTACACCGGTAGTTCAGCTCTAACGCTTGAACTGACCCGCATTAACGCCGGAAATCAGGCGATCGCCGTCGTCACTGACCCGTACACCGAGGAAGGCAAGGGCCGCGGTAAGAATACAGCGGCGAAGGTCGGCGGCGGCGCCGCGCTGGGAGCGATCATCGGCGCAATCGCTGGCGGCGGCAAGGGTGCAGCAATCGGCTCGGTTGCTGGCGGCGGTATCGGCGCTGGCGCGAACACAATCACACGCGGCCAGCAGGTATCAATCCCCGCCGAGACTATTGTCCGCTTCCGGCTCTCTGCCCCCATACAGGTCACGACCACTCCGCATGTCGAGCAGAACTACGACAATAGCCAGCCAACGCTCCAACCAAAGCAATCTTAAAACCGCATCGCTGTGAGCCACGGTAAAAGTGCCGTGGCTCATTCCGGTATTCACTCCACCAGAATTTCGCTGTAGTACACTCAGCCCCAGTTCACTCTGGAGCCTTCACGCAACACTCTGCACCTCGGCTATGCTGCCGTCGCACATGTTCACTTGCCGTCTGCTCGCACAGCCAAGAAACCAGTTTTGCACGGACGAGTTCGAGGAATGGCCATCTCAGCCCGGAAAAACGCCTCTGGTTACATGAGCTTCACCCTGCATGCGCACTTGCCATATGTGGTGAATCATGGCACCTGGCCCCACGGGCTCGAATGGCTTCATGAAGCAGCCGCTGAGACCTATCTGCCGTTGCTGCGTACCCTGCGCAACCTCGAGCGCGATGGCATCGCGATGCATGCCACGATCAATCTTTCACCCATTCTGCTTGAGCAACTCGCTCATCCCGTATTCAAAACCGAGTTCCCCAAATACGTCGGACGCAAGATCATCGCCGCCCGCGAAGACGAAGCATTCTTCACACAAAATGGTGATGCGAATTTCGCCGAGACTGCGCGCTTCTGGCAGAAGTACTACGGGCAGGCCTTGTCTGATTTTGAAGAACTCGGCACTGACATCATCAGAGGCTTCCGCTACTTCAACGACCGCGGTCTGATTGAGATAATCACGTGCTGTGCGACCCACGGCTATAACCCATTGCTCGGCACCGACGAAAGCATCCGCGCTCAGGTACGCACCGGCGTGGATACGCACCTGAAACATATCGGCAAAACGCCACGCGGCATTTGGGCGCCAGAATGCGGTTATCGGCCTGCGGGCTTCTGGAATTATCCAGTTCCTGCCGCGGGCACCGGCGAGTATTTCCCGCCGTTCGACCGCATCGGCCTTGAGCAGGCCTTCGCGGAGAACAACCTTGACTATTTCTTCGTCGACACGCACTTGATCGAACAATCGATGATGCACACGCCATACACGATGATGCATACGCCATACAAAATCATCGATACCGAAGAAGCTCCGCCCGACCTCGGCTCGCCGAAAGACATTCTCTTCGAAGACACAGAAGTGCACCACGCCTTCTACCAGCCTCATTACGTGGAAGGCCCCTACGCGAGCGTCCGCCCCTGCGCAATTTTCCCCCGCGATCCCCGCACCGGCGTCCAGGTGTGGAGCGGTGAGTTAGGGTATCCGGGCGATGGCGACTATCTCGATTTCCACAAAAAACGCTGGCCCGGCGGTCATCGCTACTGGCGCGTCACCAGCTCCAAAACCGACCTTGCAGATAAGCAGCCCTATTATCCCGAGATTGCCGCACAACGTACTCGTGACCATGCAGAACACTTCGTCTCGATTGTCTGCGATGCACTGCGCGCGGGCTTCGAAGATGAAATTCCCCTGATCCTGTCCGCACCCTTCGATGCTGAGCTTTTCGGTCACTGGTGGTTTGAGGGGCCGCTATGGCTTGAACACGTCGCACGCATTTTCGCCCGCGAAGAGGTTCCCGTTAAGCTCACGGATTGCACACGCTACATCGATCAATATCCACCGCAAGGTTTCCTTCCACTGCCAGAGGGCTCCTGGGGAAAAAACGGCGACCACGAAGTTTGGCTTAACCCCGACACGAGTTGGACGTGGTCACATATCTATCCTGCCGAGATAGCAGTCCGCGATATCGCCAGCGAAGGCAAATGGCGCGACCGCGGCCTCGGCGAGCGCATTATGAAGCAACTCTGCCGCGAATTGCTCTTGCTTGAATCCAGCGACTGGCAATTCCTCATCACGACTCAGGCGGCTCGCGATTACGCGGAAGAGCGCTTCGCAACGCATCAGGACCTGTTCCGCGAAGTGCTGGAAATGTGGCGTCAGTTTGAAATGACCGGCAGTCTGAAGCCCGATTTTGACGAGCGCCTCAGCGCTATCGAACTGCGAGACTCGGTCTTCGCCGAAATCGACCCGGGCCTGTGGGCGCGAAGATAGGCATAAGAGTAGCGCCAAGATGTGGTCGAGGAGCCGCAGCACAAGCAGCGGCTCTACCGTCAAACGATTAAATTCGTTCTACGAGGCGCGCTCCAACGGCTCCGAGCGAATCTTATCTTCGAAAACTTGAATCATTCTCTGGCTAAACGCTGGAATATCATCCGGCTTCCGGCTCGTGATCAGACCGCGGTCAACCACGACTTTGTCGTCTTTCCAGATTGCCCCAGCATTGCGCAGGTCCGTCTGCAGCGACGGCCATGACGTCATCTCGCGACCGCTCACCATACCCGTCTCGATCAGCGTCCAGGGGCCATGGCATATGGCCGCAATCGGTTTACCGGCGTCGACAAACTCTTTCACCCAGGCGACCGCCTCCTTATCCATGCGCAACTTGTCAGGATTCATCACTCCGCCTGGCAGCATCAGCGCGTCATAATCAGAGGCCTTCGCGTCCGACAGAGTCTTATCCACTTTCACAGATGGCCCCCAGTCGGTCATGTTCCATCCCTTGATCTCGCCCGCCTTCATCGTGTTGTTGGGCGAAATTACGTGGGTGGTCGCTTCCGCACTGTGAAGCGCCTTCCGCGGCTCTATCAACTCGACGAGTTCGAAACCGTCCGTCGCGAGGATCGCGATCTTTCTGCCCTTCAATTTTTGATGACTCATTATTCATCTCCTTCTCTTCTAAGAAGAAGCCTGGTCGCGCAACGTTGCCCTTTGTGACACACGCAAATTCGGGAGATTCCAGCGTTTTTATAGGTACTCCATCAAAAGGGGAACACCGTTCTGCGGCCTTCGTCTTACTCATTTCGTGTTGCCTTTTTCGGCCGGCTTTTCCGCATCCCCCGCGCCGTTTTCCCTCCTTCTTTCCCCGTCTGCGCAGACAGAAGGTATGCTCAAACCGATTCTGACAACGAGATGCATCTAGAGGAGAAATATGGGATCAGGCATACCTGCTTCGACTCTCGACGACACAAGCGAGCATGCGCAGCGGCCACTGCTGAAGCGTACGGCGTCGCTCTTCTGGGGCAGCGACGGCCTCCGCGCCGGCTGGCGCTTTCTTATCTATGTCATGCTCTACCTGCAACTCGGCAAAGTGGTGGACTGGCTGCTCGCGAACACGCCCCTCGCCACACGGCAGTGGACCTGGCCAAATTTCTTGTTCAACTGCGCGGTCGATTTCGCGGTCGCGATTATCACCGCTTTTATCGTGTCGCGCATTCCCAGGCGAAACGCCGTCCTCGCCGGGTTGGCCGTAAGCCCAAACGGCGTGCCTCATGTGCTGAAAGGGATGCTTTGGGGCTTCATTCCATCCGCCCTCATCCTGATTCCGCTCTTCCTCGCCGGCGCGTGTTCCTTCCACGGGCTCGCCCTCCATGGATCGCAGCTGTTCACCTCAGCGTTAGGCTGGGCCGCTGCGATGCTGTTGCTCGGCATCTCTGAGGAGTACACGTTCCGCGGTTACACGCAGCAAACACTTGCTTCCAGCATCGGCTTTTGGCCCGCTGCGATCCTTCTCTCAACACTCTTCGGTGCAGTCCACTACTTCTTCAAGCCGCAGGAAGGCCTGATCGACCCGATTAGCGTCGGCCTGTATGGACTCTTCTGGTGTTTCACGCTCAAGCGCACCGGCAGCTTATGGTTCGCACTTGGCTTCCATGCGGCGTCTGACTACGCAGACATGATTGTCTTCGCTGAACCGAACACTGGAAACCACGGCCAACCGATCCCAGGACACCTGCTGGATATTCGCTTTCACGGTCCGGACTGGCTCACCGGAGGCCCGCGTGGAACCGAGGCAAGCGCGCTTGTTTTCCTCGTCCTCGCCGGCCTCTTCTACTTCTTCAACAGAGCTTACCCGGCTTCTATGAACGAACAACCGGAACAGTTACCCTGACGCGACCTACATGACGGCTGGCACTTTCACGCCCATCCACGATAACGCGCGTGTCAGTTCACGTTGTGCGATTGCAGCGGTAGCAAGCAGCAGCGCCCGCTTTACCGAATCCTCTTCCGTCAGAATATGGTGGCGGTGGTAGAAATTGTTGAACTGCTGCGCCAGTTGAAACACATACTTCGCCAGGTAAGCCGGTTCTGTCGTTTCGACAGCCTGCTGCAGCAGCAGGCTGAGTTTCGATGCGGACAGCCAGACTTCCCAAATTGCAGCGGCATCCTCACTCTCAAGCCATGCATTCGCGGGCATATCCCTAATCGTCGCCAGCGCTGCATCCGGATCGATATTCGCCTTGCGAAAAATATTCGCCGCTCGCACGCAGGCGTACTGCGCATACGGCCCGGTTTCGCCTTCAAAGCTCAGCGCCTCACGAAAATCAAAGGCAATCACAGTGTTCTTCGTGAACTTCAGCATGAAATACCGCAGAGCCCCGATCGCAATCTGCGCCGCGATCTCGCGTTGCTCGCTCTCATCCAATTCGGGGTGACGCGAAGAAACCTCGGCCTGCGCCGCCGCGATCAGGCGATCCAGCAGATCATCAGCCTTCACGCCAAATCCTTTGCGACCGCTCACCTCGATGAATGGCCGTCCCGCATCCTCTTCACTAATTTCGTATCCGAGTTCCTGCGCACACCGTGGAGTCAGCGCCACCATCTCATAACTGAAGTGCGTGTAGTGGTCCGCCGCATCGGTGTATCCCATGCCGCGCAATGCTTCAATCACGTTGTTCTGCGGATCAGCCTGCCGCGAGTCGATCACGTTATAGATGGCCTTCGCTCCGCCGAAGTGCGGATGTCCCGGCTCACTCTTCATCGCAGAGATCCAGCACGTATGTGTCTTGTAGTGGTGAAACTTGCGATAGCCAAATGATTTCCCTGGCAGCAGGCCGAACTTCCACAGGTGGTAAGCAATATCTTTGCCCACGTAGGTAACCGTACCGTTCGAGCGCACGATGATCTTCGCGTCCTCATCCGGCCCCGCTTCACTCGTATCGCCGTCCGTTCCGACCGCATTGCCGGCCCGCCGCATCACCCAGCATCCTTTGTTCTTTCCCTCGGTCTCGAGGTACACGACGCCTTTCGCTTTCAGCTCTTCAAACGCCGCATCCCAGAAGTGCAAATGTAGAATCTCGCTCTCACGCGGCAGAAAGTCATACTCAATGTCCAGCCGCTCCATTGTTTCGAGATGCCGGTGCAACACCGCATTTGAAACCATCTCGCCTACCGCGGCGGTTGCATTCCCTCCGCGCTCGATCTCATGCAACACGTCCAGGCGAATCTTCTTCCGCGCGGTCTTCTCACTCTCCTCCGCCTCGTACCATTGCGAAACGCGCGCGTACAAATCCCAAAGGTAGAAATCTATCCTCACGCCGTCCGCTCGCAGCTTTTCGAGCAGTGCGGCGACGCCTTCTTCGGTCAAGCCCTCGAGATGCATCAGCCCGACTACAACGTCGGCAACCTGTACCCCCGTGTTATCGATGTAATTCTGCACCGCGACCGAATACCCGCCCGCCATCAGCAGGCGCATAAACGTATCGCCCAGGATCGCATTGCGCAGGTGCCCGATGTGCGCGGCCTTGTTCGGATTAATGCTGGTGTGCTCCACCAGCACACGCTCGCCAGCCGAGAGATGCATTTCTTCGCCGGCAGCCATCGCACGCACAGCCTCTGAACGGTCCAGCTTGCAGTTGATATATCCGGCGCCCGCAACCTCAAAGCGCGCAAAGCCGGGCAGTGGCCCTAGCTCCTCAACAATTTCCTCAGCGATCTTGCGTGGAGCCTTGCGCAATGTCCGCGCTAGTTCAAAAGCCACCGGGAGCGCATATTCGCCAAACTCAATCTTTGGCGGCTGCTCGACGGCCAGTGCCGCAGGCTCAATGTCATACTTCGCGCGCAACACAGCGCGCACACGTTCAAGCAATTGTCGCTGGAGGGTTTTGTACATGCAGGCAGGAAGGCTCTTCTCGGATTTTAGCAGTGCTTTCCGCCACACTCGCTATGCCTGGCGCATGGATTCAGACTGGCATGGACTCAACTCAAGTTAAGATGAGAAGTTCAGATGTCGACCTCGCGTACTTTCTCACTGACTACTCCGATTTACTACGTCAACGCCCGGCCACACCTGGGCCACACGTATACGACAGTCGCTGCTGACGCGATCGCGCGGCGCAAGCGCATGCTCGGGCTTGACGTCTGGTTCCTCACCGGCACCGACGAACACGGCCAGAAAATTGAGCGCTCCGCCCGCGCCGCAAATACTTCACCCAAACAATTCGCCGATCAGCTCTCCGCAGAATTCCGCGCGCTCTGGCAGCGCATGGGCCTCACCTTCGACGACTTCATCCGCACCACCGAGCCGCGGCACACCCGCGCGGTGCAGCAGCTTTTCACGCAACTCAAGGATCGCGGCTACATCTACAAGGGCACCTACACGGGGCAGTACTGCGTCTTCGACGAACTTTATGTCGACGCGGCGCCCGGCGCGCCCTGCCCCGACTGCGGCCGCATCACCGAGACGGTCAACGAAGAAAATTACTTCTTCAAACTCTCCGCGTTTGAGCGCACGTTACTTGAGTACTACGAGCGGCATCCCGACTTCATCCGCCCGGAAGCACGCCGCAACGAGGTAATCTCCTTCGTCAGGAGCGGTCTGAAAGACCTCTCCATCTCCCGCACGGGATTCACCTGGGGCATCGCCGTTCCCGGCTCGTCCGAAGAAAAAGCCAAGCACGTCATTTATGTCTGGATGGATGCGCTGGCCAACTACATCACGGCGCTCGGCTACGGCAGCGAAGCGCCCCAAGACAAAGCGCGGCTCGCCAAATTCTGGCCCGCTGATCTGCAATTGATCGGCAAAGAAATATCGCGCTTCCACTGCGTCTACTGGCCCGCGTTCCTGATGGCGGCCGGATTGCCGCTGCCCAAAGCCATCGTCGCGCACGGTTGGCTGCTCTTCGAGCAAAGCAAAATGTCGAAGTCGCGTGGCAACATCGTGCGCGCAGAAACCATCCTCGACGTACTCGGCGCCGACGCGCTGCGCTACTTCCTGCTGCGCGAAATCGTCTTTGGCCAGGACGGCAGCTTCTCGTTTGACGCGCTTGTGCAGCGCTACAACGCCGACCTCGCAAACGGCTATGGCAATCTTGCGAGCCGAACGCTCGCGATGATCGAGAAATATTTCGACGGCAAGGTGCCCAACGGGAAACCGGGAGCCGCGCGTATCGCGTCACTGGCACAACAGACGATCGCCACATTTCACGAGCGTTTCGAGGCATACGACTTCTCGCGCGCGCTTGAAGCGGTCTGGAGCCTCGTCGCGGCCGTCGATGGTTACATCACTGAGACCACCCCGTGGAAGCTCGGCGCGCTGAACGACGAAGTCAGTCGCCGCTTGTTATCTGACATTCTCTACACCGCGGCGGAAGCCGTTCGCGTCATCACCGCGCTCGTGTATCCGATCATCCCGGACGGCGCAGCACGGATCTGGCAACAGCTCGGCCTCGGCGACATCGCCCAGGCCAGCCTGACCAACCTCGCATGGGGCCAGCTCACGCCCGGCACGAAACTCGGCGAACTCGGCCCCGTATTCCCCCGCGCAGAAAAGGACGCGATCACACAAATGCAAAACATCGAAGAGCAGAACGCCGTCGCGAAAGCGGCTGCAGCTGATGCATCCGCCACCGCATCTAATGAAACTGTTACCCCGGAACCTGCTTCTACTCCTGCCAGTCACGTAGCAACAGCCATCGCGCAGCAATCCAGCCCCCAACCCGCAGCAGTTATGGAGAAACCCACGAACACGCCTATAGCCCCTGAGACAGCGACCGGCGCTGCTGCGCAGCCCCAAACCATCTCCATCGACGATTTCAGCAAAGTCGAACTCCGCGTCGCGCAAATCATCGTCGCCGAGCGCATCCCCAAGGCCGACAAGTTGCTGCGTCTCGAAGTCGATCTTGGCTACGAAAAACGTCAGATTCTCGCCGGCATCGCCGAAGCCTATGAGCCGGAATCCCTCATTGGCCGCAAAGTCGTCATCGTCGCCAACCTCGCTCCACGCAAGCTGCGCGGCCTCGAATCCAATGGCATGATCGTCGCCGCATCCCTCGGCGAAAGAGGCAAGCCGGTCCTCGCCGGATTTCTCGAAGACGTGGAGGTCGGTGCGCGCCTGAAATAGCGCCGCCCCGCATACGATCGTGCTCATCGACTCGCACGCCCATCTCGACAGCACCCGCTACGACGACGACCGCCTCGCCGTCCTCCAACGCGCCACAGCAGCAGGCGTCGATACGATTCTCTCCATCGGCATCGGCGAAGGCCCCGACACGATGCATCGCGCTGCAGAAATCGCGTCCGAATTCGCGGGCCTCCCCGACGTACCGCGCATCTTCGCCAGCGTTGGCATCCATCCCTCCGAAACGACTTTCGCAGACCAGGCCGCTCTCGACAAACTCGCCGATCTCACGCGTCACCCACACGTCATCGCCGTCGGCGAAATAGGCCTCGACGACTATCATGCCGACAACCCGCCGCAAGACGTTCAGCACCGGGCTTTCACCCAGCAGATGGAAATCGCGCGCGCCGCAAAGCTGCCCATCCTCATCCACTGCCGCGCAAAGGAAGGCACAACGACAACCTGGGACGATACCCTCGCCCTCCTCGAAACGCACTGGCGCGACACGGGTCTCGGCGGCGTGCTCCATTGCTTCGGCGGAGAATGGCAGCACGCCCAGCGCGGCATCGACATGGGGTTCTGCATCTCCTTCGCAGGCAACGTCACGTTCCCCAAGGCCCAGCCTCTTCGCGACGTCGCCGCAAGAGTACCTGCGGATTCCTTGCTCATCGAGACTGATTGCCCATTCCTCGCT
>DATMOZ010000166.1:0-6758 GCA_035567995.1 Acidobacteriaceae bacterium | reverse complement strand
CCTGACTGACCTTAACCTGCCTGGCTGTGATGGCGTGGAGGTGCTCCGTGCTGCGAGCCAGTGTCTACCTTCTCCCGCGGTTCTTGTCCTGAGTTCCAGGATTGATATTTCAGAAAAGATTCAGTGCCTTGATCTGGGAGCAGATGATTGCTTGCAGAAGCCGTTCGCGTTGAGCGAGCTGCAGGCTCGCCTGCGCGCTGTGATGCGCCGCCGGCAAACAGTATCCGACTCCGTTCTGCGCTGCTCGGACCTGGAGGTAAACCGCATGGCCCGCTCGGTTCAGCGCGCCGGTCGAAGCATCGATCTAACGACGCGTGAATACGAGCTTGTGGAGTTCCTTCTGCAAAACAAGGGACGATGTGTTTCGCGTGCCATGTTGTTGCATCAGGTCTGGAAAATCTCCGACCAGAGCGAGACGAACGTGGTGGACGTCTATGTGAACTATGTTCGTCGCAAGCTCAACATGGGTTCAGAGAAATCGCTGATTCATACGGTCCGCGGCGAGGGCTACGTGATGCGAGAGGACGGGACGAGGGCGCTGAACATGCCTCCAAGCCAGGTCCCATCGTCGATTGCAAGTCTGTCAGCCTGATCGCGATTCGGAATAGTGCGGGCCTTGGCAGACGAATGATGCCGGGCCTTCTCCCATCACTGTTTAGCGGACGAAGAAGTCGCTGTCCCCACCAGATGTCATAGGAAAATTATGGAAAGCCTTTCTCCGGTTTACCGTTCGACTTATGGGAAAGCGGTCACGGTGATCGCAAGTGCCGATCTTTCGCTTCGCCAACGCGTGCGCAGTGTTCTGGAAGGGCTGCGGTGGAATGTAATCGAGGCTTCCGGCGGCGCCGAAGCGTTCGCTCACCTGGAAGAACATTCCTGCGAGGCGCTGCTTCTCGACGGATGGCTTCCCGATCTCGAAATTCAGGATTTCATTCGTGAGTTTCACTTGCGGCATCCAGAAACCGATCTAGTTATGTTGGACGCGGACGCGCCGGTAGCAGGATCCAAGAGGAGTGCGCGCCGTCAGGAACTTCTCTACGCGATGCGCTGTGGTCACGAGACCAAGTCGGGAGTAGAAATCACAACGAAAACGTTCGTTGAGACCGCCGGACGCCGTTTCGAACCCGAGAGCTTCGGCGAGAACGTCGACATGACAAGGCACGCGGCGGCCACAGTCCGTCTGCCTGACGTGAACCATGGCTCTGAGACGGCGTACGCCGGAATGGCTCACCCAGCAAGCGCGTTGCCGACTGCTCCCACAGAAGAGAAGCCAAAGCCGGTCCTCGCTGCCGGCGTGGGGCTGCCAGAGTTTATCGGGGAGAGTGCTCCGATCCTGGAGCTGTGCCGGCTGATCCGGCTGGTTGCGCCGCGTAAAACAACCGTGCTTATCGAAGGCCCGACGGGCAGCGGAAAAGAGTTGGTGGCGCGGGCAATCCAGCGCTTGAGCACGCGCTCGCGGCAGCCGTTTGTCGTGCTGAACTGCGCCGCGATTCCGGAGTCGCTGTTGGAAGCGGAGTTGTTCGGCCATACACGCGGGGCGTTTACCGGTGCTGTGCTGGGACGCACCGGAAGATTAGAAGCTGCCCATCAAGGCACGCTGTTCCTGGATGAAATAGGGGAGATGCCGCTCGCACTGCAGGCCAAGATGCTGCGGTTCCTGGAGCAAGGCGAGTTGCAGCGCGTCGGAGAGAACGAACCGGTGCGCGTCGATGTGCGCGTGATCGCTGCGACGCATCAACGGCTGGCGCAGAAAGTGCAGGAGGGCAGTTTTCGCCCTGACCTTTATTTTCGCCTTGCTGTCTTCCCGCTGGAAGTCCCGGGACTGGACAGCAGGAATGGCGATATTCCGATGCTGGTCGCGCACTTTCTCAACAGAATGGCAGCTGATTCGCCGGCCAAGAAGCTCAGCGGCGCAGCACTGCAGCGTCTGCTGAAACACAGCTGGCCGGGCAACGTTCGCGAGCTGCAGAACGTTCTCGAACGCGCGTACATCCTTGCCGAGGACCGCGCCGAAATCGAAGCGGAGGAAATCAGGTTCGGCCAGGGACAGGTGTGACGGGGGCGGACAAGCACAGAACACAGAGGAAACAGGTCTGTGAGTGGTGATTAAGGCGTTCTTATCCGCGCGGCACGAGCGCGGACACCAAATTGCACTTATTTCCGCGAGGACACGCGATGCACATCACAACTCCTTTGGCAGACGAACTCGGCCGCTATCTCGACCTTGCGACACAGCGAATGCAGTTGATCGCGGGCAATATGGCGAATGTGGACACGCCGGGGTACCGCACGCAGGACATCGATTTTCAGAAAGAGTTCTCGCGCGTGGCAGGAGAGGTAGCGGCGGATAGAGGCCCACAGGGCACTGGAGCCGGAGCGTTACACACGCCGCCGCAGATTGAGGCGGTGGATGGGTTGCTCGAGCGGCCAGACGGAAACAACGTTTCGATCGATCGCGAGAGCATGGCGCTGGGAGAGTTGCAGCTTCAATTCAGAACTGGCTCTGCCTTGCTGAAGCGCGAGTTCACTCGCATGTCGGAAGCAATTCACGAAGACGGTAAGTAGGACGAGCAGCACAGGAATGAACCGAGCGAAGCAGAAAACAGATACGGAGTACACGGGATGAACTTGTTCGGGGTGATGGGACTAAGCGGAACAGCATTGAAGGCGGAGCGCATCCGCGCCGAGATTGTTGCCTCCAATATGGCGAATGCGGAAACGACGCGCACGGCAAGCGGCGGGCCCTATCAACGCAAGCATGTGGTGTTCGCAGCTGCCCCGGAACAAGCGTCCACGTTCCGCAATGCGCTGATCGGCCAGAGCGCTTCTTCGTTGGGCGTCGCAGCCAACAGCGGCACTGGCGTCGAGGTGACTGCTGTTGTCAACGATCCGGGAGCTCCCGTGCGTCGCTACGATCCCGGCCACCCGGACGCGGATAAAAATGGCTACGTGAATTTTCCGGATATAGATCCGATGACGGAGATGGTGGACATGATGGGCGCAGCACGCTCGTATCAGCTGAATGCGTCCGCGGTGCAAGCCTCTAAGAACATGTTGCAAAGTTCGATCGACCTGCTGAAATGAGCGCCCTTATGACAGCGATTACCCCTCCCATAAATACATTTTCCATGCCGGACGTTACCGGCGCGGCAACGGCCGCTTCGCACGCTCCAGGCGATACGCCTTTCTCTGGGCTGTTATCGCAGGCACTGGACCGCATGGGGCAGCTCGAGCAGGATGCTTCTGCCAAGGCCGACGGATTGCTGCGTGGGGACGGAGTCGATGTGCACGCCGCAATGATCTCCACCGAACGTGCCGACCTGGCATTTGAGCTTGCGCTCGCGGTGCGAAACAAAGCGGTCGCGGCGTATCAGCAGCTGAACTCGATGCAGTTTTAACCCTCAACCAGATCAGCCTTGGGGACGATGCCGGAAGCACTGGAAAAAACGAAGCAGGCCTTAGTGCAGTTGCACGGCCGGGTGAACGCCAACACCACTCCGCAACAGCGGCGGTGGGCGCTGATCGCGATCGCCGGGTTGATTGTAGCGACGCTGAGCATGTCCTGGCTTTCCTCGCGCGCCGATTGGCGTCTGCTCGACAGCAATCTCGACCCCAAGGATGCGCAACAGGCAGCTGTGGAACTCGCGGCGGCGAAGATTCCCTATCAGCTCGATGCCGATGGCACGTCACTTCGTGTGCCGGCACAACAAGTCGATAAGGCGAGGCTAAGTCTTGCGGCGAAGGGGCTGCCGCATTCCGGACGCATGGGCTTCGAGCTATTCGATAAACCAAACTGGATCGGCTCGGAGTTTGACGAGAAGGTTAACTACGAGCGCGCCCTCGAGGGAGAGCTGGAGCACACCATCGGAACGATGGGCGCGGTCGAATCCGCGCGTGTGCATCTTGTGCTGCCGCATGATGCTTTGTTTGAAAATGCGCAGCGCTCCGCGAAAGCGTCGGTGATTTTGAATCTGAATCGCAGGGGGCTCTCCGATGTTGAGTCGGACTCAATTCGGACCCTGGTGGCCAGCGCGGTAGACGGACTCGATCCCGATCATGTCACGCTGGTCGATGCCGCGGGCAGAATTTCGTTCGGTCCCAAGGATGCGCTCGCCGAGACCGCGCTGCTGGAACAGACGCTCGCTGACCGCGTGGTCAGCACGCTCGAACCGGTGACCGGCCGGGACAATCTGCGGGCGACTGTAAACGTCGAGTACGATCTTTCGAACCAGGAAGAGACGCAGGAACTGTATGACCCCAATGGGACTGTCATGCTCTCGATGCAGCGGTCAGAAGAAGGTTCGGGAGGGCAGCAGCGTGCGGCGGGGATTCCGGGAGCCGCAAGCAACGTACCGAATGCGGGGGGCGCGACCGAGGGTACGACCCAGCCATCGAATTCGCTGCCACTTTTTCCGACCAATGCGAGTCCTGCTTCAAGTGTTAAGCAGGAAAGCGGAAGTTATGCCGCCTCCAAGCGGACGCGGCATCTGGTCGAGCGGCCAGGCCGGCTGAAGAGACTGACGGTGGCGGTGCTGGTGAACGACAGGCTGGAGTGGCAGGGAAGCGGCAAAGATGCGCATCAGGCGTTCGTGTCTCGCAATCCCGATGACATGAAGCGGATCGAGGCTCTGGCCCGGGCTGCTGTCGGCTTCGATGAACGTCGGGGCGACACGATTGCTGTCGAGAATGCGAGCTTCGCGGGAAATACAGTGCCGCATGCGCCGACGCTCATCGAGCGGTTTGCGCCAAGTCAGCAGCATGTGTCGCAGATCTCCTGGCTTCTGGCGCCTCTCGCAATATTCATGATGGTCTTCTTCTTCCTGGTGAGACCCGCCAGCAGGCGGATCGCACGCGCGATTGAGCAGCCGGCGGCGAGCCTGCCGGAACCCGTACAGGCTGGCTCGCTGGCTGTCGCCGCGGAAGAAAGTGCCGGCGACGCGACGGCGCGTCGGCAACAACGCCACATTCCCAGCGGCGGTGAAGACATTGCTGCCATCCTGGCGCAGCAGATCGCTGAGGAGCCCGCGCCTGTTGTTCGCTTGCTGAAGACGTGGATCAACGAAAACGGCGATGCGGTGGAGGCCTGAGTTGGAAACGAAGAGCCTAGCGGCCACGACTGGTCAGAGCGGAGCACAAGGGGCGGCGTCCCCTGGAACGGGGCCGGCGACGGCGCAAACGGGTTCAGCACTGCTGGCCACTGGCTTGACGAAAGCAGCAGTGCTGATGGTGGTGCTGGGTGAAGATGCGGCCAAGCAGATCTATCCGTTGCTGACTGAGCCCGAGGTCGAACGGCTGACACAGGCCATTTCCACCATGCGCAGCTTTCCCACCACCGCGTCGCAGGCTGTGCTTCAAGAGTTTCGCGAGCTGATGGATACGCAGCAGTATCTGAATTTTGGTGGGCTTGAATATGCCGAGCGCATCCTGGTGAAGTCCTTCGGGCCACAACGCGCTGACGCCTTGCTCACGCAGGTTGCTCGATCGCGCGAAGAGAGCCGGGGCAATCTCGCAATGCTGCAGCAGGCGGATGCGCAGCAACTGGCGCGCTTTCTCGAGCACGAACATCCTCAAACTGTAGCGATGGTCGTCTCTCACATGGATCCACGCGCAGCGTCCAAGCTCCTGTCAAATCTCCCGCCTGAATTGCGAGTCGCGGCAATCCGGAGACTCGCCGGCATGCGGCAGTTTTCGGACGAGATGGCACAAACGGTTGGACACACCCTGCAGCGACGGTTTGAGTCGCTGGGCAAGCAAAAGCGCAAGTCCTACTCAGGATTTAAGGTGGTCGCGGATCTGATGAACCGGATGGACAGCGCGGCGAGTAAAGACATCCTCGAGAAAATTGAGAGCGATGACTCGCCGACCGCTTTCTCCATTCGCAACCTGATGTTCACTTTTGAAGACTTCTCTACCGTACCCGCAATCAGCATGCGCGAACTGGTAGCGAACATCGACAAGATGGTGCTGGCCACAGCGTTGAAGGGGTCGGAAGAAACGTTGCGTGCGCACTTCTACAGCGCGATGTCTTCGCGCGCGGCTGAGATGCTGCGAGAGGACATGGAAGTGATGGGGCCGGTACGAGGGCGCGAGGTGTCGAAGGCGCAGACTGAGATTCTGCAGCTGGCGCGATCTCTCGAATCGGAAGGCAAGTTGATTTTGAAGCCGCAGACGGATGACGACTTCATCGAGTAGCGCCTCACGCATCAACCTGAAAGAAACAGGAGTTGAAACAAGGAGTGTCGAACATGGAGTTCGCAACAGGCCAGGATGCAGTGCAGCCGCTGAATTATCCGGTGTACAAATACGGCGTTCCGGACGGCGGCTCAACTTTCAGTTCGCGGGACTTGACGGGCGAAGCCGCGCTAAAGGCTCTCGACGATGCGCTCGGGACGCCGACCACCGACGCGACTTTCCCCGCCTTCCATGGTGCGGACGGTGAACGGGGACAACGGCTGGCCGACACGAAGCGCCGAATCGCCGAACTCGAGGAGTCATTGCGCCAGCAGCAAGTGGCGAGCGAGGCGGCTCTCGAGGACTTGCGACGCGAGTCCGCAGAGCGTGAGCGGCGCGGCATCAACGACGCGATGGCCGTTGCGGAGCAGGGCCACAAGTCACAGGTCAGCTCGGTACTCGAGGCGTTTCAGTCCGAGCACGACCGCTACTTCAGCAAAGTCGAGAGAGAGGTGGTGCGGCTCTCGCTCGCCATCGCGGCGCGGATTCTACATCGCGAGAGCCAGATGGATTCATTGTTGCTGCGT
>DATMOZ010000165.1:0-2998 GCA_035567995.1 Acidobacteriaceae bacterium | reverse complement strand
TCAGGCGTTTCCACGCCGAACCAGCCGGCTTGAATATCCATCATTCGGAGCAGCGGCAGGTCGGCCTCGTTCATCACGATGGGTGCGCCGGTCAGTCGCCGCAACTGTGCAGCGCCCGCGACGTGGTCTATGTGTGCATGGGTAACGACGATCTGCTTGACGTGCAGATTGTTTTGTACGAGGAAGTCGTGGATGGTGGAGATGTCATCGCCGGGATCGACAACGATGGCTTCGCGCGTCTGCTCGTCACCAAGGATCGAGCAGTTGCAGGCGATGGGGCCGACGCGAAAGACCTTATAAATCATGGGGGAGGGAAGCTCCGGCGTCGTCTTTCGGCCATCTTTGGGAAGATGGCCGGGATTCGGATTAATTACTTGCCAGGCTTCGCGGGTGCGGACTTGGTCGCGGGAGTGCCTGAGAGGACCGATTTGCCTGTGCCGGTGCGGGAGAGCAGAACGGTGAGGCTGATCGAGGTGACCATGAACAAAATCGCGGCCCATGTGGTGACGCGGGTCAAAGCATTGGCCGCGCCGCGCGGGCCGAACGCCGTCTGCGAACCCTGACCGCCGAATGCCGCCGCGAGATCTGCGCTCTTGCCCTGCTGCAGGAGGACGACCGCGATAAGTACGAGACAAATGATGACGTGCAGAACGATGACTAAACCGGTTAGAAATGACATTTCGAGAAAACCTGACTCCTGTGAAGGAAGAACTAAAAGGTTGGTGCGGAAGAGGGGAGTTGAACCCCTATGCCCTTTCGAGCGCTACCACCTCAAGGTAGTGCGTCTGCCAATTTCGCCACTTCCGCATGTGCCGCAGTGATGCAGCGTCCCTTGAGAAGTATAGCAAAGCTAAAACAGCGATCCGAGTTCTGAGAAGGCGCTGAGACGCAGCGAAGTCTGCCCGGGCGGGGTGGACGCAAGGCTCTCGTGTTCGAGCACCCAGGTATGCGAGTGCGGGATGAAGATCGTGTTGAGTCCCGCGGCGAGCGCCGGGTTGATATCAGATTTCGGGCTGTTGCCGATCATCCATGTATTGCGTGCATCGAGCGCGTGCCGAACAACCACATCTGCGTATGCCTCGCGATGCTTTTCCCGTGGCACCTCGACCGCGGCAAAGTGCGCACTCAAGCCCGAGCGCATCAGTTTGTCGCGCTGCTCAGCAGGGTTTCCTTTCGTCATCAGGATCAACCGGTGGCGCGCCGCGAGGGCAGGCAGGGTCTCCGCGACTCCAGCCAACAGCTCGATCTCCTGGCTGGCAATCGAATCTACGAAGCTGGTGATGCGTGCATGCTTCTCTTCGTCTACCGGACCGTCAGAAAGGTGTTCGAAGCAATGAACGAGGGAGCGGCGAAATATCTGCAGGCCGTAGCCGTGTTCCATTGTGTGCTCGCGCTCGATCTTGTTGAGCACTTCGCGAACCTGGTGGGGCTCAAATTCGCGATGATTCAGGTAGCTGATGAAAGCGGCAATCGAACGCTCAAAATAGATATTGTTTTCCCATAATGTGTCGTCAGCGTCGAAAAGCAGCGTCTGATTCGGCCGAAAATGCAGGTGTTCCGTAGGGGGCATGAGCTGTGTATTCAGGATAAAGTAGCGAATGGAAAAGCAGGCGAAACTTTGCGTGAGAGTGCGATCTACGTAATGCGTGAATCTTGCGCGTCGCCTGCTGGCTGCTTTTGCTGGTCGCCACGGCGAAGAGTCCAGCGATGCTGAACTATCTCGCGCCACAACCGATCGATTTGCAGATCAACGGTGCTAGCGGCGGCGCTAGAGTCTCATTTTGCTTCAGATTTTGACCACGGTGGGACGATGCCGTTCATTCGCGCGTATGCGATGAGTTGCCCCATGTGCTCGTTGTCGTGAACGATGATGCGCAAGTACATGCCGTCGACGGTGGCATCGCGGCCGAACACTGTTACTTTGCGCTGCAGGTCGGTGGGAGTTTCTTTGGCGTGCGCTGTTTTCACAGCATCGAGAGAACGCTTCAACCAGTCGATCACCTGCGCTTTTGATGTAACGCTGGATTCGAGGCCGGGCTTCATGTCTGCCGGCATTTTGGTTCCGGTGATGCTCAAGAGATAGAAATTCGCGAGCGCAATGTGCATGTAGACTTCGCTGGTGGAGCGCACGCCAGGCGCGGGACGCCAGGCGAATTTCTCCTGCGGTGTGGCCTCGGCGAGGGCGATCAACTGACGGGAAACGTGAGACCACTCTCCGTCGTAGCCTTGCCAGAGACCTTCGTCCATTTGGGCGTGCAGGCTCGCGGTGCAACAGAAAAATACGGCTAGCAGAATTGTCTTCATAGGCTCCTCCTGACTGCTGCGCTATGCTAACCTCTGAAATGAATCCGCGCGACGGAGAGATGGCCGAGTGGCTGAAGGCGCACGCTTGGAAAGCGTGTATACCGCAAGGTATCCAGGGTTCGAATCCCTGTCTCTCCGCCAGAATCCCAACAAGTCCCTTGCAATCAGATAGATGGTCGGCGCTGAAAGCGCTGGCTAGCGTAGTTGGCTAACAAATCAGGTTCGCGCAATCCCAGCGGTATTTGCTCTTAGGGAAAAACGCGAGAATGGCCAACACCAAAGTTGCTTTGCAAATCCGCATCCGTCTCGGACTCGAAAAGATGTTTGACCACGCGACTGAGGACGAATCGGATCTGCTGCGGTTCCTTCTCTGCACGGGAGTTCGTGAACAGGAAGCTCAGTTTGTTTGCTGGTGAGGTCGATACATCGATGATCACCTGGGCACCCTTCAGCACTTCGGCGAGCTCATCACTTGTAAGTGTGTTGACGCCAGTGTTCGGTGAAGCCTGCCACAGCCTGATGACCCTGCTCCGCACTCTGGTGTGAATACGATGCGAACAACCCTCATCAGACAATAGTGGTATCTCCTGTCCCCCTTACAGTGGTAAGTAAAAAACCTCCTAGCTGGTGATGTCTGGCCGTTTAGAAGACGCATAGCATATGCATCGGCGCATCTGCATCAACTAAAAGTAAG
>DATMOZ010000164.1:0-2572 GCA_035567995.1 Acidobacteriaceae bacterium | reverse complement strand
GGCGTCCAGTGGTAGGGTCTTGACAGTCGTTGCAGGCGGAGATATCGGCGATAACTCCTGCACTTGCTGTCCCGGCCCTGCTGCTGCCAGCATCACCAGGAGCGTCATAACGCGCACTCCGGCTCTGAGCAAGATCCCGTGCATGCGAGGTCGTTTCAAACAACTCTAACGACCGCCAGTGTTTGGGTCAAGCACCCTCGAGGCGCTATAATGCGCCTGCGATTTCCTTCCATGCGGCACCGAAATGTTCAATATCTCGGCGTTATTCTGTGCGTGCTATTCGTGGCGTCAGCCGCTCTGCCCGCGCCGCCGGACGCTTCCGCCGACGAAGAGCGGCTGGTTCGGATTCCGCAGGCCATCCAATCCGGGGATTAGCGAGTCGGCCGCGGTCAACTGGTTTATGTCGTGCACTTCGTAAGCGGCCTGAGGACCGAGTGCGCTTACCGCCTCTGCCAGCACTCGCTCACGCCGACCAGTCAGCACGACCCGCGATCCGCATGCGACAAGTGCGGAAGCAATGCCGAAGCCTAGTCCTGTGCCGCCGCCCGTAATCAGCGCTATCTCGCTTTCAAGCGAAAATGCCTCCGCGCGGTTGGGCTCAGTCACCCCGCCTTACCTGACTTGCGAACTGCTTAGACTGACGAACGCAAGAACGTCGCATATAGAGTGCCACACCCGATGATGTTGTCAACAATGTATCAGATGGGATTCCAGCTAATAGCTAACAACTTAAGTCTTCATTGAGTTTTGCTCAACGGAATACCGCGGCATGACAAACGCCAGGCTCTGGCATAACGGCTCGAACCATTCTCTCATTAGGGCTTGCATGTGGAAAAAAAATACTTATGTCGCTACGAAGACGTTCGATCTGTCGAAACTCGTCTATCCTTGTCCTATTCTGACGGCTGCGAAGCACTTTCTGCAGTTTGCGCCGTGGCGCTCCGCAAGTAGCGAAACATGCCGTCGCAGTTCACCTCATACGGTGGAGATCTGGGCTCCTCTCGTCTTGACAGCATTGTGCGCTGACGCCGCGGATGAGAACAGAGAGATGAGACCTTCGACCAGTGTTGGGTGAGTCAGGACCGCATCGCGCAGCGCGGTGTAGGGCAGCCCTGCGATCATCGCAATCTGGACAGCGGCCAGGGTCTCCCCCGCACCGGCACCGAAGGCCGTGAACCCGAGGATGCGATCGCTACCAGCCTCCACCAGGGCCTTCACGAACCCGCGGGTCTCCGAAAGCGTGCGTGCACGCAGGTTGGTTTCCATGGGGACCTTAAACAGGCGATACGCTATCCCTTGAGCCTCCGCTTGTGTTTCACTCAGGCCGATGCGAGCAAGTTCGGGGTCGGTAAACAGGCAATATGGGACTTGCCTGCCCGTGGTCACACGGTTGCCGCCGGTTAAATTGGCATGGACTACGCGGAAATCGTCGACGCTGATGTGCGTGAACTGCGGGCTGCCTGCGACCTCGCCGATTGCCCAGACGCCGGGCGCGGTGGTCTGCAACCGCTCGTTGACCTTGATGTATCCCCGGTCGGTCAGCTCAACGCCGGTCAGTTCCAGGCCGAGTCCTTCGGTGTTCGGATTGCGGCCTGTGGCGACCAATACATGACTGCCCTTTAGGGCTTTCTCAATTCCATTCTGCTCGACGGCGACGCTCACCGACTGGCCACTTTTGCCCGACACATGCTTGATTCGTGCGTTCAGGAGAATGTCGATGCCTTCATCTGCGAGCAGGCCGCGAAGAGCCTCGCATACGTCCAGATCCTCTTTGGACATCAGCCGCCCGTTGCGATCGATCATCGTCACCTTGCTGCCGAAGCGGCGCATCGCCTGGGACAGCTCCACTCCGACGTAACCTCCACCGACAACAAGCAAGTGTTCGGGAATTTCATCGAGTTCAAGAGCCTCGATATGCGTGAGCGGCTGCGCTTCCGCAAGGCCAGGAATTTTCTCCAGCGCGGCACGCGTGCCCGTACTAACGATCACATTCTCGCCCCGCAGTTGACGTGTGGTCCCATCGGCCAGGGTGACTTCCACTGTTCTCGGAGCTAGGAACCGGCCCGTTCCCAAAATGAACTCGGCTCCCGTGTTCCTGTAATTTTCCATATACATGTCGTTCAGGCCATGCACCATCCTGCGCTTGCGTTCGCGCACGGCCGCCATGTCGATCGCGAAGCCATCGTGTGTGATGCCGAATTCCTTGCTTCGGCGAAAGTACGATGCGACTTTCGCGCTGTGGATGATGTTCTTGCTCGGCAAGCACGCGATGTTCGGGCATGACCCGCCGATGTATTTGCGCTCCACGACTGCGACTCGCTTTCCTTCGCCGGCAAAAGTCCACGCCGCGACGGTCGAGCCCGTGCCACCCCCCAGAATCACCAGATCAAATTCTTCCGGCTGCGTCTTCATGCGATTTTTCCTTTCTGATCGACTTGTTCATTCTGGGCTTTCATTGATTTCACCAGGTCAGCCGCTGACGCTCCCTCGAGCGACAGCCCATAGCCGACTTCCCGGACAATACGCTCTTTCAACGGTTGAATGAAATGTATGCGCGTATTGCGGCGGGTCA
>DATMOZ010000163.1:0-5850 GCA_035567995.1 Acidobacteriaceae bacterium | reverse complement strand
GGCAGACGCATCTACAAAATCCGCCCCACGGTACGCCACCAAAGCCTGAAGATCTTCGTTCCAGAACTCGGTAAACACGCTCTCGTAAATGTTATTGCGCAGCGTCTGCCATTCTTCCAAAGGAGCGGGCAACGAACGTTTGTACGAGAGGCGCATCGCGCGGTCGACCGCGACCCAGCACATCACCCGCGAGTGCAGGAATTCCTTGCGCCCCGCGCGCACCTCCCAGATCCCCTCATCCGGCAACCGCCAGTTCTTTTCGACGTACCCAACCAGTTCCTGACACCCCTTCCAACCCTCGTACGACAGCCCATCCCCATACTTCGTCGCGAGATAAACCGCATCCATCAATTCGCCGTAAATGTCCAGTTGCAACTGTGAATAGGCCGCATTCCCAACCCGCACCGGTTTTGAATTGCGATGCCCCGAAAACTCATCCAGCGTGTATTCATCCAGATTTGTCTCGCCTCGAATGCTGTACATGGTTTGCAGCGGCCCCTGTGCCCCGTCCCTCATGGCGACGCGGTCCTTCAGCCATCGCATAAACTGGAGCGATTCTTCGGTGAACCCGAGCCGCAGAAACGCATACAACATGAACGAAGAGTCGCGAAGCCACGTGTAGCGGTAATCCCAATTTCGTTCGCCGCCAGTCGTCTCCGGCAGTCCAAACGTGGGCGCCGCAACCATCGACCCGTGCTTGCGGCTCGTCAGCAACTTCAATAGCAGCGCCGACCGGCTCACCATCTCTCGCCAGCGTCCGCGATACTTCGATTGACTGATCCACGCACGCCAGTAGTCTCGCGTCACTTCCAGCAGCGCCTGCATCGCCGCGTGAGAAACATCCGGCAGGGGCTCGTCTTGCTTCGAATGTTCGAATATCAAATATGCCCACTCATCTTTTTCAAGCGTGAAGCTGCCCGCCGCACCTTTGGAATCCTTTGCTCTGACCTTGCTCTTTCCACCAAGGTTCCAGACAAGCCGAAAGCGCGTCTTCTCCTGATCTTCTCCGATAAATTCAGCAAAGTTATCTCCCACATTTGTAGTGTGCTGATCGCGCGCGTAATTCAATGCGGGTAGACACTCAAAATCAAAATCCACCGCACCTTGGACCACATGCGCCATGCGCACCACAAGCTGTGGCTCATCCTCTTGAGAGATCGCCATGAAATCAAGAAGCTCAACCTGCCCCTCCTCAGAAAAAAACCTTGTCAGCAACACGTTCGTATCAGGCAAGTACATTTGCTTCGAGGTGAATCGATCGCCGCGCGGATGCAAGCTGAAATATCCGCCACGGTCTTTGTCGAGCAGCGCCGCGAAACATGTCGGCGAATCAAACTCCGGCAGACAAAGAAAGTCGATGGTGCCGCGCGTGCAAACCAGCGCCGCCGTGCACAGATCGCCGATAACTCCATGATCTTCGATCGCGGGATACTCCACCTGAACGCCTCCGCTGTCAGATTCGTTGGATGCGGAATACTCTGTAGTGGAAGAAACGGCTAGCCAAACAACCGCATGAATCCCTGTGGAGCCAGATCAGGCACCAGAAAACGCTGCTCCGCCCCGGCAGCCCGCGTCGCGGCCTCAGCCGCCAGGTAGCCGCTGCGCACGGCCCCTTCCATCGTGGCCGGCCAACCGGTGGCCGTCCAGTCACCTGCGAGAAATATGCGCGGCCAGCCAGTTTCCGCTGCCGGACGAAACGCATCAAGGCCGGGCGTGCACGAGAAGGTCGCATGTACTTCCTTCACGACTGCGGCCTTCTCCAGCTTGGCCTCTTTCACAAGCGGAAAAAACGTGGCGAGTTCACTCATCGCGAGATCAATAATTTCCTGCCGCTGCATGTTCACCAATGATCGCGATGCGCTCACCACGAGTTCCAGATAGCTGCCATCGGCATGACGCTGTGGCTGGATCCTCGATTTCTGGAACATCCACTGAATCGTGGAATCGAGCAGGACAGCATGATCGAGCGTCGTCACTTCGCGATCAAACCAAAGGTGAATGCCGGTAATCGGAGACGATTCAAAGTGGGCCAACTTCGTTTCAAGATCATTGCGAACTTCATCCGCAGGCAGTTGCGGCAATAGTCTTTGCATGGCGCCGAAAGACAACGCCAGCACAACAGCGTCGGCGCGATGCTCGGCCTCGCCCGACGAGACTCTCCACGTGCCATCGCCTTCTGCCGCGACGCCATCCACGCTAGTGCGCAACAGCACCTCACCGCCGCGTGCGCGAATGTAGTCCGCACACTTGCCGTACAGATCGCTCAACGGAATTGCCGGAATCCCCATGCGGCCAGCCTCGGGTGAGGCCAGGAAGGAATCGTGAAAGACCTGTGCAGCGTACTTCACCGAGATCTTGTCCACCTCTTCGTTTAGCGCACTCACTAGCACGGGCCGCCAGAATCGATCGATCGCCCGCTGCGGTTGCCGGTGACGCACCAGCCACTCTGCAAAGCTCTCTCGGTCATCTGCCGGTGCGCCGCGCACAAACGACATCAGCCCTCTGCCTACAGCGGTTTTCTCATTCAGAGTGAGCGCTTCCAAATGCAGAAACGACAGAGACGTGTGCAGCGGCGCCGGCAGCGGAGAAGGCGACAATACACTTCTCCTCCCGCCCGGTTCCATAAACGAAATTCGGTCGTACCAGCGAATCTGCTCCGCAACTCCCGAGCGCCGGTACAAATCGATCAGGTTCGTACAGCAACCGACCAGCACATGCTGGCAGTTATCGATGACCTCGTCAGTGCCGGGATGCTCATACGAAGAAGCCCGCCCACCAACATAAGGCCTCCGCTCAAATAGCTTCACACTGTGCCCCGCGTTCGACAACGCGCAGCCAGCCGCAAGTCCGGCGAGTCCCGCCCCGACGACAGCAACCTTCATCGAGCTTTTTCCTTGACGCGCGCTGCCATCGCCTGTCGAAGTCCGCGAAAAAGGATCGCCCACTTCTCGCGCTTTGGCACAGAAATGCGCTGTGAGAAAACGTCGAAATCCTGCGCCTCGATATGGTCCAGCAAACGGCGATAGATAGCGACCAGCACTCGCAGTGCAGGCCTGCTATCAGAATCGATCAGCGGCAGCAACTTATCAGCAGATTTGTAATACTCTCGCGCCCTATCTGACATTTCACGCAGCAGTTCTCGCTCGCCCTCGGTAATCTGCGCGTCCCTCCGCGATGCCAGTCGTTCCGGCGTCACCCCATGTCGCGCCAGTCCGTCCAGCGGAACGTATACGCGTCCACGCTCCGCATCTTCTCGCACATCGCGCAATATATTTGTCAACTGGAACGCGATACCCGTCTGTTCAGCGAGTTTCTCAGCTGCAGCATCTGTGTAGCCGAAGATTCGAATACACACCAGGCCCACGACAGACGCCACCAGATAGCAGTAGCGGTACAAATCATCAAACGTCGCGTAAGTATCAAAAGCGCCCTGCGATCTGTCGACAGGCGCTTCAAGGTCCATCGTCGTACCTTCGACCAGTTGATCGAACAGTACGTTAGGAATCTGGAATTTTTGCTTGGTATCACGAACAGCGATGAACACTGCATCGTGCGTCGCCGCACCGCCTGCTGCCGCATGCCACTCATCCACCCACGACAGCATCATGCGCTGCCGCTCATTGCGTGGCAGCGACTCATCGTCAGAGATGTCGTCTGCGCGCCGCATGAACGCGTACACGGCGCACATCGCGTCGCGCTTCTCGCGAGGCAGCGCCAAAAACGCATAATAGAAGTTTTTCGCTTCCTGTTTTGCGATTGCCCGGCACTCTGCGTACGCCCGGCCCAATTCTTCGGGACTGTTCAAGCAACAGCCCTTTTCGGCAGCAATGTCGCCTTCACTTTCCCGATCAGCGCCGCTGACATCAGACCCAGTTTGCGGCCTTTGCTGATGGCCGGACGCCCCCGCAAGACATCGTAACCACGTCTCTCAATCGCGCGCAGTATCTCAAGGCCACCACGGCTGAACAAATCCAGGTCCAGCGCAAGCTCTCGATCCACGCGCCCGATCAATGGCAGGCCGCGCTCAAACCATCGCCTCGCCTCGACAACTTCATGCTCCATCAGCGCTCGAAACGCAGGTGAAAACCGGCGCGCAGCAATATCCTGGTCCGTCACACCGAAGCGCCTCATGTCTGACTGCGGCAGATATACGCGGCCCTTATCAAAATCTTGTGCGACATCCTGCCAGAAGTTTGCGAGTTGCAACCCGGTGCACGTCGCGTCTGACAATCCAAAGCGCTCAGCATCTCGATAGCCGCACGCGTACAACACCAGACGCCCCACAGGATTTGCGGAGTACCGGCAGTACTCCAGCACATCCTCCATGGTCTCGTAGCGCTTCATTGTCTGATCCTGACGAAACGCAACCAGTAGGTCAGCAAACGGTTCAGCGGGAATGTTGCATTCGCGTATCGTCTCCGTCAGCGCGACAAAAACCGGATGACGTGCCTCGCCGCGATAGCAGGCTTCGAGCTCCGCGCCCCACCAATCGAGCAACGCCAGCGACTGACCGGCATCTCCAACTTCGTCGCCCAGATCATCAGCGATGCGGCAATACGCGTAAATGCTGTGGAAATGCGGGCGCAAGCGCTCGGGCAAAAACCAGCTCGCGACATGAAAGTTCTCATAGTGCGTTTCCGCAAGGTTCTTGCAGTACGCGCGCGCCTCAGCCAGCGACGGCGTCTGCGATGGAGCGCGATATGAAGCGGGCAGCGACGCCCACCCACGTTCCAACAGTTCTGCGTTCAGCGTTGTCGTCATGACACAATCGCCGTCTTGATATCGCAATCTGCCGCTCCTCGATTCGCCATGCGCGCGAACAACTCCGGCAGATCCGCAAGCGCCGCTTGCCCGGTGACATATTGCGCGCTCTTGAAGCGCCCACTCCCGATAAGCGTAAATGCCTCGCGTACCGACGCGGGAGTGTGATGAAACGTCGCCTGCAGCTCGATATTGTTGTAATGCAGCCGGTTCGTATCCAGGTCCACGCGGGTCCCAGCCGGCGGTCCCCCGAAGAAATTAACAACTCCGCCTTTGCGGACCATGTCCACAGACCAACCCCATGTCATCGGAGTCGCTACGGCTTCGATCACGACATCCGCGCCACGTTGATCTTCGGTCAATGCCCTCACCGATGCTATTGCATCCTGCGTCTCATCGAGTCGCACAACCTCAGTCGCTCCAAAAGCACGTGCAGCCTGCTCCTGACTTTCGCGCTTAACAACAGCAATAACGCGAACCCCCTGCAGCGATGCGGCATGCATGAACAGCAGACCGATTGGCCCGGCGCCGATCACCACCATCGTGTCACCCGGCTGCGCGTGCACGTCGCGCAATCCCAGCATCACGCACGCAAGCGGCTCGGTCAACGCGGCATGCGTCAGATCGACGCCTTCCGGCACGTGCAACATATTTTTCGCAACAATGCGCGCCGGAATGCGAATGTACTCCGCATATGCCCCGTTATTGAAAACCAGATCATCGCAAAGATTTTGCTGGTCGTGCCTGCAGAAGAAGCACACGTCGCACGGTGCGGAGTTCAAAGCCACAACGCGGTCTCCAACCTTGAAGTCCTTGACGCCTGCTCCAACCTGATCTACGAAACCGGCCACCTCATGTCCGAACAATGCCGGAGGAATGAGCATCTTCGCGTGATATCCGCGCTTGTAGACCTTCAGATCGGTTCCGCAAGTCAGCGCCGCCGCAACGCGAACAACCACTTCGCCTGCGCCTGCTTCAGGCACGGGAACGCGCTCAATACGCACGTCTTCCTTGCCGTACAACACCGCGGCTGTCATTAGTTTCCTGGTCATCCCTGATTGTTATTGTAGACGTTTCGCGCGGACGGAT
>DATMOZ010000162.1:0-2534 GCA_035567995.1 Acidobacteriaceae bacterium | reverse complement strand
GTGAATCTCGACGCTGCATTTGGCAAGCTGCAGGAGTATTTCTCTCCCAAGGTCGTTGGCCGCGTCAACGACCAGTACGTCAAAGTCACGAAACTAAAGGGCGAATTCCCCTGGCACACGCACGAGCATGAGGACGAGATGTTCCTTGTGGTGCGCGGGCGTTTGACCATTGGCCGCAGCGAGCAGGACGGCGGGCCGGTGGTGCTGGAGCCGGGCGAGTTCTTTATCGTGCCGCGCGGCATGCGCCACAACACCTCTGCCACGGAAGAGACCTGGAACATCCTGATTGAGCCGGTGACTACAACGCATTCTGGCGATGTTCAGTCTCCGCTGACGAAGAGCATCGCTGAGCAGCTCGCTTAGTGCCGGGTCGCAGATGACCTCACCGCTGGAAGAACACAGATTGCGGAAGCACGCGGATTATCAGCGTGTGTATCGCGATGGACGCCGGCGGAGCGCTTCGCTGCTGACGTACTTCGCTGCTCCGCGCGTGGATCAGCAGGCGGATTCAGGGCCGCGGATCGGGTTTACCACTCCGCGGGCCTTAGGAAAAGCTGTGGATCGCAACCGGATTCGGCGCCGTACACGCGAAGCGGTGCGGCTGCATATCGCGGAGCTGACGGCGAATGTGGACGTGGTTTTGCACCCGCGCCGGACGGTTTTGACCGCGGAGTTTGATGCACTTGAACGCGAAATAGTGCGGGTCTTCAAGCAGGTGCAGGCGGCGCCGGTTGCGAGCGCAGCCAAAACGGAAGCGTGATGCGGCCCGCGGCGCGGTTTCTGCTGGGGTTCTATAAGTACGCGGTCATGCCTCCGCTGCATTCGTTGAGCGCGATTACGGGGGTGCGCGGCGGGTGCCGGTTTCAGCCGACATGCTCGGAATATGCGGCCGAGGCGCTGTCGCGGTTTGGCGCGGTTCGCGGTGGGTGGATGGCGGCGCGCAGGATTGCCAGATGTCATCCGTTTACGCGGGGAGGATTTGATCCGGTGCCGGAGGTTGCGGGATCCGGCCGGGGCTTTCACCGCGAGCATTTACCATAGAAGTACACATAGTTTATGAACGCCGCGCCGCGGACTAAGCCGCGACTAAAGCGCCGGCATACAGATAGGAAGTAGTCTCTCTTGGCAGAACATCGGAATCCCAATCAACAGGGCGGGCAGGACACGCGCTCGCTCATGATATTTGCGCTGCTTTTTGTAGTGCTGTTTATCGGCCTTAATTATTTGCGCGGCAAGAAGCCGGCTGAGCCCGTGGGTGCTCCCACGCCGGCGCAGCGGTCAGCGTTGCCGCAGACTCCGCCACCACAACCGCAGGTTGCAGCGCCGGCAGCGGTCGCGGCAGCGCAGGCGCAGACCCAGCCGGTGGCTGCGAGCGCCGAACAGACGACGGTGGTCGAGAACGACCTGTATCGCATCGTCTTCACCAATCGCGGCGCGCAGGTTAAGAGCTGGATTCTCAAGAAATATAAGGATGACGCGGGCAAGCCGCTGGACCTGGTGCAGACCAAGGCCAGCCAGGTTGCGGGCCTTCCGCTCTCCGTTTTCACCTATGACCCGACGCTGCGGAAGCAGTTGGACCAGGCGCTCTTCGTGCCTTCTGCAACGGGAGCGCAGAGTGTTCCGACGACGCTTACGTTCGTTTACTCAGGCAATGGAATTACTGCACACAAGACATTTCACTTCGACAACAGCTATGTGCTGCACGCCGATGTTGCCGTAACGCAGAATGGCGTTCCGGTGGAGGCGAAGCTGGCGTGGCCGAGTGGTTTCGGCGACGCGAATGAGGTGAAGCACTTCCAGTCGCTGCAGCTGGATTACTCGCAGAACGGCAAGGCCGTACACGCCGCGCCGAAACATGTCTCTGGCGGCGGCACGATGAACGGCGAGTTCGACTGGGTCGGCACCAGCGACTCATACTTTGCGGCAATCTTCTTGCCGGACTCGCCCGACCAGGCCAGCGTCGTGACTTTGAATAACGAGGTCCAGGTTCCGCGCGACGCCAAAGACCCGAGCAAGACTGCTCCGGTTTCCATCATCGGCGCGGCGGTTGGTTCGACGGATGGTCGCGGCACGCGTGTTTACGTCGGGCCGAAGTCGATCGACGTACTGAAGACGGTGCATGCGACGACTACTGAAGGAACGCTGACAGGGCCGAGTCTCGAGCCGATTATCGATTTCGGTTTCTGGGGATTTATCGCGAAGCCGCTGTTCTTTGCGCTGCGCTGGGTACAGCAGCACATCGTCTCGAACTGGGGATGGGCCATCGTCATCCTGACGGTGCTGTTGAACATTCTGCTGTTGCCGACGCGCATCACGATGATGCGTTCGGCGTTGAAGATGCAGCGCATTCAGCCGCAGATCAAGGCGATCCAGGAGCGGTACAAGAAGTACAAGATGAACGATCCGCAGAAGCTGGAGATGAACAAGGAGGTGCAGGCGCTCTATAAGGAGCACAACGTCAATCCGTTTGGCGGATGCCTGCCGACCCTGCTGCAACTGCCGATCCTGATCGCGTTCTATGGCATGCTGGCGCA
>DATMOZ010000161.1:0-49030 GCA_035567995.1 Acidobacteriaceae bacterium | reverse complement strand
CTGGACAATCTGCTGTCGTTTCCGTGGATCCAAGAACGTGTCGATAAGAACACGCTCGCACTTCACGGTTGGTATTTCGACATCGATACTGGCGACTTGCTCGCCTATTCGGCAGAGACAGCGAGCTTCGCCCCATTGGTTTCAGGACCTGTCGACGAGGGAACAGTTGTATGAAGCGCCTGGCAGGCGGCGCTTACGTCTTCGGCTTGGACTGAGAGAGCTCAAGTTTCCAACCGAGAATTTTTGCACGCGCAGACTCTGCTTCGGCTTCGGGAATCATGCCCTTGTGCTGGTAGAGGATGGAGAGGCGTGTGTGTGCCAGAACGTCGTCGGGGTCTTCCGCGGCGAGTTGCTGCGCGGCGGAGATAGCTTCGTCGAACTCACCTGCATCCTGCAGGGCGCGAATGAGGCCGTGACGGGCGTCGAGAAAGGTCGCATCTAAGGCGATAGCTTCACGGAAACATCTGGCTGCAACGCTGAAATCGCCATCGGCGAGCGCGTCGATTCCGCGGTCGTAATGGTGCTCGGCGAGTTTTCGTGTTGGGGATTCTGTCATAGCCACGTATGCATCTCATGATAACGATGCATGCTGAGGAGCGGTTTCTGCAATGAAAGTGCACACGGAATACCTATGGTTTGAAACGAAGAAGCGGCGGGAGATGGTCCACATCACTCCGCAGATTGAAGCCATCGTTGCGGCGAGCAAGATCGAGGATGGGTTCTGCCTTGTTTCTGCGATGCATATTACCGCGGCGATTTACGTTAACGATCACGAGGGCGGGCTGATCGAAGACATCGGCGAGTGGCTGGAAAAGCTTGCTCCTGCGAAGCCGGATTACAAGCATCATCGGACGGGGGAAGACAACGCGGATGCACATCTGAAGGCATTGCTGCTGAAGCACGAGATTATTTTGCCGATTACGAAGGGCCGCCTGGATCTTGGTACCTGGCAGCGTGTGTTCTATGCGGAGTTTGATGGACAGCGGAGGAAGCGGGTTATTGTGAAGGTGATGGGGTTGTAGGGCCGGGGCTAAAGCCCCTTGTTGTCGGGAGGCATATTGCACGGGCTAAAGCCCGTGACTTCCACCGTGAAGCTCAGACCTCAGCCCCACCCTTGCTGCGCAAGGATGGGGCACCCGGTTCGTTCGTCTCCAGAGTGGTCAGCCGGCGACGGTGAGTTCTTCTTCGAGCATTTGTTTTTCGTGCAGGCGCGTGTAATAGCCTCCGCGAGCGATCAGGCTGTCGTGGTCGCCTAGTTCCACGATGCGTCCGTCGACGAGGACCGCAATCTGGTCGGCGCTGCGCGCAGTGGACACGCGATGCGAAATGAAGATAGTGGTGCGTCCGGTCATGAAGGTGCGAAGCTGCTCGAGGATGCGCTCCTCGGTGTAGGTGTCGACGCTTGAGAGCGCGTCGTCGAGAATGAGAATGCGCGGCTGACGGATGAGCGCTCGTGCGATGGCGGTGCGCTGCTTCTGACCGCCGGAGAGCGTAATGCCACGTTCGCCGACGACGGTGGAGAATCCGCGGGGAAACTCAAGAATTTCGGTCGCGATATGAGCAGCCTCCGCGGCCTCGAGAATTTCGTCGTCGCTGGCTTTGTCTACTCCGAACGCGATATTCTCGCGAATGGTCTCGCTGAAGAGAAATGTTTCCTGCGGCACGAAGCCGATGTTGCGGCGAAGTGTGGCGAGCGGGTAGTCGCGGACGCTGCGGCCGTCGATTTCGATCGCTCCCGGCGAAGCGTCGTGCAGGCGCGCGAGCAGCGAGACCAGCGTTGATTTTCCTGAGCCCGTGGGGCCGACGATTGCCAGACTGCTGCCTGCCGATATGTGGAGGTCGATGTCTTTGAGCACGTCAGGCAGGCCGGGGCCGTATGAGAAGGTGAGCGACTTGAGCGAAATATAACCATCCAGCGGCGGAGCGGTTGCGAGCGATATATCGGCGTCGCGATCGTTGATTGCGGGTTGCGCGCTGAGGATTTCGTGGATGCGCTGCACAGACGCGGTGCCGCGCTGGAAGAGGTTGACGACCCAGCCGAGCGCGATGATCGGCCAGGTCAGCATCATCATGTATGTGTTGAATGCGACGAAGTCGCCGATGGTGATCTGGTGATTCAGAACTTCGCGGCCGCCGACGAGCAGCACTATCACCATCGCAGTGCCCAGCATGAACTCCAGCGTCGGCCACAACATTCCCATCAACTGTACGAGCTTCAACGCGCGACGAATGTATTCGCGATTCGCCGCGGCAAAGGAGCGGTTCTCGGCGTCTTCCTGCACGAAGGCGCGAATGAGGCGAGCACCTGAAAGATTCTCCTGCACCTGCGCGGAGATGTCGGAGTACATCGCCTGAATGCGTTCGAAGCGCTCGTGAATGCGGCGGCCGAAATACTGGACGACGATGCTTGCGATGGGCAGCGGAGCGAATGCGAGCAGCGTGAGATGCGGGCTGATGCGCAGCATAAAGGCCAACGCGCCAAGCGTGAACAAGATCGTGTTTGCGCTGTACATGATGGCGGGACCGAGCAGCATGCGGACTGCGTTGAGGTCGTTGGTCATGCGGGCCATAATGTCGCCGGTACGATTTTCCTGGTAGTAGCTGGGCGGTTGGCGCTCGAGATTCAGGAAGAGATCGTTACGGAGATCAAATTCGATTTCGCGTGAGATGCCGATGATGATCCAACGCATCAGGTAGAGGAAGACGCCTTTCAGCGCGGCGACCAGCATAAGCAGCGCCGCGTAGGTGACGATCTTTCTGTGCGTTGCTCCGCGGCTGAGGTCGTCTATCGCGCGGCGAATGATCTGCGGGAAGAGAATCCAGATTGCGTTGGAGCAGATGGTCGCGAGACCGCCCCAGAAGAATTGGTGGCGGTACCGCTTGAGGTACGGGAAGAGTGGACGTAGTCGGCTGAACATTTTTGCGGGTCTGGATCCACTTTAATGGATGCTGCTGTCTCTGGAATTGACGCAAAGGTTCGAAGCTGGTCTCAGCGGCTAAACATCCTGATTGCGAAGCGCGTCATGGTTGGGCCGCGGACCGCGCCTGCCTCGAGGAAATCCTATCGCTTAGGTCGGCGTGCGCAGCAGCAGGTAGCCGCCGGCGAGGCCGAAGAGCAGGTCGGGTGACCAGGCGGCGAGCAGAGGCGGCAGGGTGTTGACGTTGCCCATGGCTTCGAAGAGTCCTGCGGCGACCCAGTAGGCGATTGCGACTCCGATGGCGACGGCGATGCCGGTAAGGGAGCCGCGACGGCCCATGGAAAGAGCGAACGGGACGGCGAGCACTGCCATCACCAGGGTAATGACCGGATACGAAAGCTTATGGTTCAGCGCGACGCGCAGCCGCATGGTGTCGAATCCGCTCTGGCTCAGGTCGCGGATGTACCGGCGTAATTCGCCAAAACTCATCTCGAACGACTGAAGGCTTTCTTTTTTGAAGTACTGCGGCGACTCGGCGATTTCAGGGTAAGTGCGGACGTCGAAGGTGCTGTAGCCGGCCACCTCGTTGCCGTTGAAGGTGCGCTCCCAACCTCGCTCGAACACCCAGCGGTTGAGGCGCGGCTCCCAATGCGCTGCTGTGGCGTAGATGCGGCGCGATAGTTCGAAGCTGTTTGGGCTGAACTCGAAGATACTGATGTTCGCGAACTGGTCACGGTCAGGATCAAAAAACTGGTAATAGAAGATGTGCTCCGGCTTGTCGGGTTGTTGCGCACCGAACATCCATTTGCGATCTGGACGCAGGAAGGTCTGCGCGGGCTTGCCTTTGATGACGGAGCGCAGGGCTTCCTGACGGCGGTTCGCGGCGGGCAGATAGAGTTCGTCGAATGCGAAGAGCATTGCGCCGATGGTCGCTGCGATCAGCAAGACTGGAGTGATGACCCGATACAGACTGACGCCGGTGGCTTTAATCGCCGTCAGTTCGCTATTGCGATTGAGGAGGCCCATGGTGATCAGCACGGCGATAAGAACGCTGAGAGGCGTGATGGTGTAGATCATCATCGGCGAGAGATTTATCAGGTATTCGCCCACCGTGATGAGTGGCGCGCGGTTTCGCACGATATCGCCGAGCAGTTCGAAGAAAGAGAATAGCAGCGCGAGCAATACGAAGGTGACCTGGACCAGCAGGAAACTGGTTACGAATTCACGGAGAACGTAGTCGTCGAGCAGAAGAGGGAAGCGGCCGTTGTTGAACATCCAGCGGCGGGCGCGGGCCGGTGCATAGTACGGTGAGACCTGTGCAAGCGGCCCATCGGGTGCGATTTCTGCTGGGTTCTTGCGCAGGCGAAGGTTGGTGAGGAACGCGGGCAGCTCAAGCCGGCCCCGGACCATCTGGCGCAGCAGCATAACCGCGGCGACTGTGAACAGGATGTTGGCCGACCAGACGCCGATAAATACGGGCACCTTATCCTGGCGCGCGAGTGCGACTCCCACGGAGGAGAGGAAGTAGTAGAGGAAGACAAGCAGGATGGTGAGCACGAAGCCGGTACTCTTTCCGCCGCGCCTGGCAGATAGACCGAGCGGAATGCCGACGAGCATCAGTACGAAACACGCGGCGGGGTAAGAGAAGCGCTTGTGCAGCTCAATGCGATATGGCTTGCCGCCGGGCTGGCGGGCGCGTTCCAGCAATTGCGAATTGGACATCGCGAGCAGCGGAGTGTCGTTACGTCCGCTATGCGTCATTTGCGGCGTCAACGCAATAGGCAGGTCTGTTTCGGCGAAGGTCGAGATGTCGTAGCGCGTGGGGTCGCTTGGCTCGGTTTGATGTTGCTGGCCGTTGTGCAGACGCATGAGCAGGGTCTGATCGTCGCGTGGAGAGACGACGGTGGCCTGCTCTGCGGTTGTTATGGACGGAGCCGCGGCCTGCGAGATGTCGGCGAGGAAGATGTGCTGCCAGTGCGCCGAGCCAACCGCCGGGCGCACGTCTTGAACATAGAGAACGTAGTTGCGCAGATCCTCGTAGAACACTCGTGGCTGCACCTCAAAGGAAGCCTGTGAGGTCTTAAGGCTGGATTCCAGATCGAGCAGCGCTGAGGCCGCCCTGGGCGCGATGTAGAGGCTATTCACAAGACCCAGCAGCCAGGCTCCGGCGGCGACGACGGCAAGAATGCGGACGAACGTGAAGACTCCGAAGCCGGCGGAACGCATGGCGGTGATTTCGCTGTCGGCAGCGAGACGGCTTAGTCCGAGCAGGACTCCGACTAGGACAGCCATCGGGATGGTTACGGTGAGCGCATTCGGAAGTGTGAGAAGGATGATCTTTCCGACTGACGACAGAGATGCGCTGTTCCGGACGACAATCTCAAGGATGTGCCCGAGGTCGCGCATGAAAAGCACGAATGTGAATAGCGCGCCGCCCAGCAGGGCGTGGGACAGGGTCTCGCCAAGGATGTATCGGGTGAGGATGCGCACTGAGGGTAAGTTTACAGTGCGATGACCTGTATCTGTCCCGAGACCGTCAGCTATGGTTTGCCTGCACCCGGGCCGGATTCCGCGAGCAGTTGTGCCAGATATTCCTTCCAGATTGCCGCTAGGGTATGAGTGCCGTGTCCCCGGGTCTGGTCGGTTATTGGAAGCAGAACAAATTGGCCGTGAGGAACTTTTTTGATCGCTTCGGGCATGATGTCGAGTTCGGGGGGATTGATGAAGTCATCGGCGGAGTTAACGGCCATGACCGGAACCGTTATTTTCGACAGTCCCGCCGACGGATCGTAGTTGCGCGATGAGTTGAATTGATACAGAAAGTCGTTTGCGTCGGTTGCGGCAAAGCGGGCGCCGAGGAACTTGTCGATATAAGTATCCGCTTGATCGCGCATTGGAAACTGCTTTTGCAAATGCAGGGGACTTGAGCCCATGATGAACAGCATCTCGAGTGAGGTCTCCAGGCCTTTTGGCTGCTTCGTATAGTCTCCGTTGCTCCAACCGGGATCGTTGCGAATGGCGTCCATTGCCATCTTACGGACCATGCGATTGCGGCCTGCGATCTGAACGGGCAGGCATGCAAGAGGCATCAGGGCATCAGCGTATTCAGGGTAGGTCTCGCCCCAGACCCACGCGTGCATGCAGCCCATCGAAGTGCCGAGAATCAAGCGCAGGTGGTCAACGTGCAAGGCATCCTGCAGCAGCAGGTGCTGCGCTGCAACCATGTCGTCGTAATCGTAGGCGGGAAAGTGCGCATGAAGGCCATCACTCGGCTTTGAGGATGCGCCGTGTCCGATGTTGTCGGGGAGGATGATGAAGTACTTCGCTTTGTCTAGCAATTGACCCTGACCAAAAAGGACGCCAGCAAACACCGGCGTTAGAAACTGCGCGCCGGTTCCCCCGGTGCCGTGCAGGATAAGCACGGCGTTGTCGACGTGGCCGCCGGCATTTCTATGCGGCTTGCCGAGTGTTCTGTAGTGCAGCTTCAGCTCTGGCAGGGCTTCGCCCGACCGGAAATGAAAGTCTCGCGCTGTATATGTGCTTTCTTCAACGGGCTGCTGTTGCGCGACCGCTGATCCTGCTAGCAGAATTGTGATTGCGACGAGGAAGATTCTGCCGGCTTTTTCAAGATGCATGTCACGCTCCTGATGAGACGAGAGGGATGGTAACCGATCGCTGCTTCGCTAGTGGAAGCACGGAAGTATCCTGTGCATCCGTAAATAGGAAAGGCCGCTGAAGAGCGGCCTTTGATGTGCTGCGAATGGCTTATGCGCCGGCTGGGCGTGGATTCTCGCGGTCGAACTCTGCGACGAGAACCTGCTTGGCGAGGCCAATTTTTTTCAGCAGCCAGATGCCGTACCAGTTCGGGTCGATTTCGTACCAGGCCAATCCGTGCTTTGCCGAGACGGGATGCGCGTGGTGGTTGTTGTGCCAGCCTTCGCCACCGGTGAGCAGCGCGACCCACCAGTTATTACGCGATTCGTCGCGGGTTGCGAAACGGCGTGATCCCCACATGTGGGTTGCCGAGTTCACGAGCCAGGTTGCGTGCAGGCCGATCGTCACGCGGAGAAAGATTCCCCAGAAGACCAAGGACCAGCCGAGATGCCAGCCGCCGAAGTGGTGGCCGAGTGCGAGCAGGCCGAAACCGAGTGTGGTGAGCGGAACCCAGTGGTAGTTGCTGAGCCAGACCAGGCCCTTGTCCTTGCCGAGGTCGGGAACGTAGCGCGCGAGAATACTGGTGTCCGCCGCCATCGCCTTACCGCTGAGTATCCAGCCGGCGTGAGACCACCATCCGCCCTCGTTGGGAGTGTGCGGATCGCCTGGTTTGTCGGTGTGCTGATGATGTACGCGATGTGTGGCCACCCAGAAAATTGGGCCACCCTCGAGGGCGAGGGTGCCGCACATAGCGAGGAAGTACTCAAGCCACTTGGGAACCTTGTAGCCACGATGCGTGAGCAACCGGTGATAGCCCATTCCGACGCCCAAGTTAATCGCCATGAAGTAGAGAACCACGGTGATAACCAGAGCCTGCCACGAGAACATAAACAGAGCAGCGACTGCACCCACGTGAAACGCGACCATAAAGAAGGCGGTTTTCCAGTTGATCTTGTCACCGTTGGCCGAACGACCAAACAGCTCTGAGGCCTTCGGGCGACGCACTGCGGACTCGCCTGCGACGATGTGGGGCGGGACGGCCGCGAGTGGGGAGGTTTCTACTACTACTTCTTCAACTGTAAGCACAGGTGTCATTAAGCCTTCTAGCGCGAAAGGATGTTTTTCGCTGGTGGGGGACTACAACTAACGGTAACAGATGGGGAGAGGTTCCAGTTGTTAATAGTTGGACGCGCAACAACTCTTTTAACCGGCAAGATTGGACCTGTCAGAGATGCGCGGAATGAACGGCGGTTCAATAACTCGAACTAAGTTGGTAAGTCTCAATCAGCCTACGAAATCCACCTTTGGCTGGATTGTGATGATGCCTTTTTCGTGGCCCATATCAAGGAGCGTGGAGATCGCCTGCCTACCCTCTTTGCCGTAGTCGAGGGTACGCTCGTTGACGTACATGCTGACGAAGCGGTTGGCCAAGCCGGGATCGAGATCGCGGGCAAACTGCATTGCGTATTCCAGCGCTTCTTCGCGATTATCGAGGGCGTATTGAATGCTGTCGCGCAGCGCCCCGGTGATGTCTTTCAATAGCTTTGGCCCCAGTGAACGGCGAATGGCATTGCCGCCGAGAGGCAGCGGCAGTTGCGTCTGGTCATGCCACCATTGCCCGAGGTCGAGAATGCGGTTTAAGCCGTTGCTCGCGTAGGTAAGCTGGCCTTCGTGAATGATCAATCCGGCGTCGTACGTTCCGGCGCCCACCTCAGGAATGATGCGATCGAAGGGAACTACGACTGTCTCGATATCCGGCGCAAAAAGCTTGAGCGCAAGGTATGCGGTGGTGAGCGTGCCTGGAACGGCGATGCGGACATTGCGAATCTGGTTGAGCGTATAGCGGCGCGGCGCAACGATCATCGGGCCATAGCTCTCACCCACAGATCCGCCGCAGTTCATCAGCGTGTAGTTGTCCTGAATGTAGGGATACGCGTGGAAGGAGACAGCCGTCAGGTCGTAGTGCGCTTCCTTCATCGCCCGCTGATTGAGGGTCTCGATGTCGGTCAGAGTGTGGCTGAACTTAATTCCTGGCAGACGAACCTTGTTGGTCGCCAAGCCGTAGAACATGAATGCGTCGTCGGAGTCTGGACTGTGCGCAATCGTAATCTCTCGTGTCTTCACAGAAGTGCTGGTCGGCATACTTGCTCAAGTGTAAGCGAAGTGAAGCGCCGCACCCTGTGGATGAAGCGGGATGACTGCGACGAGCGTGCACCTTCAGGGGTGCAACGGTAGCGCTTGCAACACAAGCCTATGAGGAAGTCGCTCGAATATACGATTTATGTCGCGCGCGCGCGCGATTTGGTCCATGCAGTGGCGAGGCCGGCGGCGAGTGCGCATTTCAATATTGCGCCGGGCAGGAATGGAGTTACGGCGGAGTGCATGGTCATCGACGCGGGGGCGTGCAACAGAACGGCGAAGTACAAAGCTCCGCAGGTGAAGAGCACAACTGTCGCCACAGAAGCGGCAAGCAGGTTCCGCGCGTAGTTCCCGGTTCGGCTGCGCAGTGCGCCTGCTATGCCTGCGACGAAGGGATACGCCATCAGGAAGCCGCCGGTAGCACCGAAGAGTTGGGCGATTCCACCGACACCGTGCGGGTTGAACATCGGCAGGCCAGCGGCGCCTTCGGCGAGGTAAAGCACGAGGGTTGCGAAGCCCAGTTGCGGACCGAGCAGAAAACCGACGATGAGAACGGCGAGATCCTGGGCGACCAGAGGAACAGGCGTCCACGGGAGCGGCAGCGCGATGTGGGCACAGATAGCGATGAAGACTGTTGCGGCGATTGCAATTCCCGCGTTGCGCAGAAGCGTTTGCGTACGGCTTGCAGCGTGGATCGCAGATGTGGAAGCGATGGTGTGTGCCATGGATCTCCTAGTGCTGGATGCTGATGTTCTCTTTGCGCTTCGCTGCAGCCTTCTGGCCGTGGTTGACGATTGTCCGGCGGATGCCGACGGCTGCGCCGATAAGCACGAGCAGGCAAGCCACCATGATGAGATAGAGCATCAGCATTGTTTGACCATGCAGCAGAATACCAAACTGCTGCGAGGGCGGACCTCTATCGCAGCGTTATCGGGTCAGAGAATCAAGGAGCCAGGTGGCGTATGCCTCGGCTGCGCCGGCGACTTCAAAGACGAGAAACTCTGGCGTGTCATAGCTGTGCATCTCGTGTACGGCGTGCTCAAGCGGGCTAAGGCGAGCGGTGTCGGTCTTGATGAGCAGCAGGAATTCCTCGGCGCGTTCGACATCGCCTTGCCAACGATAGACGGACTGGATTGGGCCGACGATATTGACGCAGGCGGCGAGTTTGCGCTCGACCAGGGCCGTTGCGAGCGCCTCGGCTTCGGTGCGGCCGCCAACGGTAGTCACCGCAAGCCGGATGGAAGTTGTGTCGAATTCGGTGATGTCGGCGCTCATTTCGGAAAGCATCTCACACCCGAGCAAAGCGCGAGTATGCTTTTGCGGTAGCTCAGAAAGGCATCAGAAAGCGGGAGGAAGAATGGCAGCGGAGATCAAGTTCGGAACATCAGGCTGGCGGGCAATCGTGGCAGAAGATTTCACGATGGCAAATATTCGGCGCGCGGTCGCCGGCATCGCAAAGTTTGTGAAAACTTTACCCAGCGAGAAGCGCTTGCTGGTTGGACGTGATCCGAGATTCATGGGAGAGGTATTTGTCGCCGAGGCCGCGCGCTTGCTGGTGAAACATGGCGTGACGCCGATCGTGATTCCTGACCCCGCACCGACGCCCGCCATTTCGTATGGGGTGATCACACTGAAGACGCAGGGCAGCATTAACTTCACGGCGTCGCATAATCCGCCGGAATACAACGGCATCAAGTACTCGACTCCGGATGGCGCGCCGGCGTTGCCTGAGGCGACCGGCAAGATCGAGAGCTTTATCGCGAGTCTGACCGAAGAGGATGTGAAGCCGGCGGGCGCGACGGAAAAGTTCGAGCAGACCAGCGTCAAAGAGCCTTATCTGAAGCGGCTGGCCGAGCTGGTCGATCTGAAGGTGATCAAGCAGTCGGGGATCAAAGTTGTCTTCGATCCGTTCTGGGGCGCGGCGCGCGGGTATTCCGACGAATTGCTGCGTTCTGCCGGGGTTGAAGTGGCAACGGTGCATGACACGCGCGATGTGCTGTTCGGCGGGCACGCTCCCGAGCCGGATGATCATCTGCTGGAAACGTGCAGAGTGAAGATGCGCGAGACAGGAGCGAAGATCGGGATCGCGACGGATGGCGATGCAGACCGCTTCGGCATTGTGGATGCAGACGGAACGTTCGTGCAGCCGAACTATATCATCGCGCTGCTGCTCGACTACCTGGTCGAGACGCGTGGATGGAAGAACGGTGTGGCGAAGTCAGTCGCTACGACAAATCTGATCAATGCGATTGCGGAGAAGCGCGGCATCCCGCTGTACGAAACTCCAGTCGGGTTCAAGTACATCGGCGAGTTGATCCTGAAAGACGAGATCATCATTGGAGGAGAAGAAAGCGCTGGCCTGACCATTCGCGGGCATGTTCCTGAGAAAGACGGTGTGATTGCCGGCCTGCTTGTCACGGAGATGGTTGCGCGCAGAGGCAAGACGCTGAAGGAGCAACTGCATGCGCTATTTGACGAAGTAGGTTCCTTCTACCCGGTAAGAGAGAACTTTCGATTGACGCCGGAGGTGAAAGGTAAGTTCACTGAGAAGATAAAGAAAGACCCGACCGAGCTTGCGGGTCGCAAGGTCGCTTCGGTTGTTCGTACAGATGGACTGAAGCTGATCTTTGACGACGGGTCGTGGGTCTGTTACCGGCTGAGCGGGACCGAGCCGGTGGTGCGCGCATATACAGAAGCTCGCAGCGAAAGAGATTCCGCCGCGCTGACCAAAGCGGCGCGGGATTGGGTGATGGGATAAGCGATGACGCAGTTGACGAACAATCCGCCGGAAGAACGCGGCAAGGGAATTGCGGCGCTGGCATTTCGCTCGCGCCGCAAAATTGCAACAGCAGCGGCGCTCGGCCTGGCCGCTTTGATCGGTTATCACGTGATGTTCGGTCAGAACGGCATCACCGCGTATGAGGCGAAACGCAAAGAGGCGAAGATGCTCGATGAGCAACTGGAAGTCTCAAGACAGCAAAACGCGCGGTTGAAAGCGCACGTCGAGCGGCTGAAGAGCGATCCGGATGCGATTGAGCATGAGGCGCGAGAGCAGTTGCACTATGCGCGGCCGGGCGAGGTAATTTATACGGTGCCGGCTCCTGCCGCGGGGCATGCCGCTTCGCAGTGAGAGGCGATTAGCTGTGCGGCTCGATCATGATCATTGGCGCTGACATTTCTGTGTGCGCCTTGCGCACGATATGCGGGGTGATCACCATTACAAGATCCGTCGTGTCGAATTGACGTTGGTGGTTGGTGTTGAAACCTGCTCCTGGTATTTCGCTGACGCCCGGAATGCCGCTCAGTGCGCGGGACTCCTGCCGCGTCAACGTAGACAACAACATGACGGTGTCGCCGTCTTTCGTAGAAGCATTTGAGGTGAACTGCCGGCTTGTGAGTATGGGGATGCCGTTTGATGCCTGACCTGTCAGCGACAGAAGCGTGAACTCGAGCTTCATATGCACGATGCCGTCCCGATCGACACGCGGAGTGGCTTTCAGCGTCAACCCAAGGTCTTGATACTCGATCTGCGGCGGCGCTGCCACGACATTGGTATTTACAGAGCCGGCTGATGTGCCGAGGAGCGACTGAAGCGCTGGGGGCAAGTTGCTTGGAGCGGCGAGGTTTGAATAGCTGCCGGTAATGATCGGATAGCGCGTACCGCTGCGCAGCGTGGCAGTGTCCTGGTCGGCCAGGCGAAGTTGAATCGTGTCGAGCTCGCGCGCTTCTGATTGATTCAATTGCAAGTTCAGCGTGGCCGGCCCGAAGTTGTACCCGGTCAAAGTCAGACCGCCGCCGAACGCCGCGAACGGCTGAGCTAATATGGAATTTCCAGCCAGTCCGAAGGCGACGAGCAGGGCAGCGATGGCAGCGGTGTCGCCTGGATTGACGAGACCGGCCGCGACGAGCTGATCGATTAGCCCAGGGTTCTGGCTGACGAGCTTTTGGACCTCAGACGGTATGTTGAATAGAGTCGCGCTGGTCGGGAGCTGAACTCCGATGTTCGTTGTGCGCTGCTTGCTGATCTGGTAGAGACGCATGTCGAGGAGCACCTGACCTTTGGTGGCTACAAGATCTGCGATCGTCTTATTCACGCGGTCGAGCTGAGCTTCGGTTCCACGGATCGAAATTGCTCCCCGATCCGGGCTTGTGAAAATCTGCCTGAGATCGAAGAGGCTCCTCAGCAGTGTCGTCAGGTCATTCATCTCCGCGGCTGGCGTACCTGGCAACCTGATGTCTTCAGCCAGGATGCGATCGAACTGAGTGTGTTTCTCGCGTGAGTCTTTGGCTACGATGACGTGCGTCTCATCAAGCGGAACAAAAAATGTTCCGGTGAGCATCTTGAGAGCCTGGGCCGTTTCTGTGTACGTCGCGTCATCAAGCTCGACGCGGATGGAAGCCCGCGGAACAGAGTCGTCGATGATCGGCGTTACTCCGTAGGGAAGGAGAGCGTCGTGGATTAGCTGGGACGGCAAGCCGCGCCTGTGAAAGCTTTGCCGTACATTGCGGGGGTGCAACGTAGGGCTTATGCCGCTGATAATGGCGATCGGCGCAGCATCCTCCTTGGCAACAACAATCGCCTGAGACATCGCCGACATCAGTGTGTTGACGGTCGGATTCTCAGGGTCGAGCTGATGGGCCTGTTGCAGTTTGGCAGCAGCGCCAACGCTGTTGCCGGCGGCGCGATCTTTTTCTGCCGCTCGCACAAGATTTGTGACCATGTGTGAGCGCGTCAGATCGAGGGCAGCCTGGTACTGAATGCGCGTCGGGTCAAGCTGCACCGCTTGCTCGAGTTCCTCTTCGGCCTTGGGCAACTTGTTGGCTGCGAGATCCTTCGATCCGCTTTTGAATAGCTTCGCGGCCTTCTTTGCGTCCTTCTTCGATGGAGGCGGAGCGGGTACAACAGGCGGGGCCGTGACCTGAGCACACGCCAGCGATGCCACCAGGAGAAGGCAGCAGGGAGCATGGCGGGTAGAGCGCAGGGGCATAGTTCTATGGACGCGGCGATGCGTCAAAATGCTCAAGAGACTGGGAAACAGGTTGAAAGCAGCCTCGCGTCGCGGACACCGGCGAACTATGGGCGGGACGCGACGATGCGCACCGGAGCTGAGCGTTCACTGCGTGGAGGGCGCTTGAGGTCCATGCGCACCTGGGCGGGATTTATCTTCAACTCGCTGATAGTTCGCGAAAGGGTATTGCGATGCATTCCCAATTCAGCGGCGGCTTTGCACTGGTTGCCTTTGTGGTGTGACAGCACTTCGAGGATGTAGGCCTTCTTGAACTCACGCACGGCGTCGTCATACGTGATTCCGCCGGCGTACATCTGCACGACCAGGCTATCGAGTTCTCGTCTCACGCTTGCCTCAATCTGCCGGATTTGCCGGCACAACCATGGATTCCGCACCGCGTTGTGCGGTGCCTTTTCAAACAAGCACAAACTTTGCGACTTCATCGTGCCGGCTTGTATGCCGGATCGATCCAAACACGGCCCGCATTTAATTTGTCGCGCAGTGTGGCGGGGAACAACTGCTCGACCGGATTCGAAGCCTGGATAAGGTAGGGTAACAGCCTCGAGTTCTGCATCCAGACGCGATGCGGGAAGAAGGCTGTAGTCGCCATCGCGGCAATGACTACGACTACCGCTCCTCGCAGGAATCCGAATGCGGCCCCGAGCAGACGGTCAACCCAACCCAGCCCGACTCCGCGAATTACACCTCGCAACAACCTGCCCAACAGCGACACGAGAATCGCGACGCCGAAGGCGATGAGCAGAAACGCGACTGCATCAGCGGCGTTTTTGCCCAGTCCGACGTGAAGCAACAACGGGGAAAAGTTATCGTACTGCCACCCAGCTACGAATGCACCGACAATCAAACCGGCTAACGAAAAAATCTCCAACAATATGCCGCGAAGTAAAGCGGCGACGGTCGAAAACAACAGAAGCGCAACGATGGCCCAGTCAATGGGCGCCATGTCTGCGGCTACTCCAATCGATTGTGGCCAGTCAGTAAACGAAAGGCCTCAAGGTACTTCTCGCGTGTACGCTCGACCACATTTTCCGGCAACGACGGTGCCGGTGCCTGCTTGTTCCAACGGATGCTTTCCAAATAATCGCGGACAAACTGCTTATCAAAAGACTGCTGCGGCCCACCGGGGTTGTAAGTATCGCGGGGCCAGTAGCGCGAGGAATCCGGCGTCAACACTTCATCTGCCAGGATGATGCCCCTGGGGGTGCGGCCGAACTCAAACTTGGTGTCTGCCAGAATCAGGCCGCGTCCTTCGGCATATTGCGACGCAAGCGCGTAAATCTGCAGGCTGAGATCGCGCAGCTTCGCGGCTGTCTGTTTGCCGACGCGGGATTCCATTTGAGCGAAGGAAATATTCTCGTCGTGCTCGCCATCCGCGCTCTTGGTCGCCGGCGTGAACAGCGGCTCCGGCAAACGATCGGATTCTTTCAAGCCTTTCGGCAGCGAAATCCCACACACATCACCAGTCGCCTGATAGTCCTTCCAACCGGAGCCCGAGAGGTAGCCGCGCACAACGCACTCGACGGGAAACATCTGGGCGTTTGCGACGAGCATCGAGCGACCGCGAAGCGCATCGGCGTGACGCTGCAGTTCTTCGGGATACTCGTCAACATTTGCGGTGATCAGGTGGTTCGGCACGATGCTCTCGAGCAGGCGGAACCAGAAGAGAGAAATCTGCGTAAGGACGCGTCCCTTGTCAGGAATGCCGGTGCCGAGCACGTGATCGAAGGCTGATATACGGTCCGTCGCAACGAGCAGCAATTGATCGCTGACGTTGTAGAGGTCTCTCACTTTGCCGCGAGCGTACAGCTTCAAGTCAGCAAAGTCGGTTTCAATAAGGGTATCGGGCACTTCGGTCGGAATTCCTTCGGCGTAGTGAAGTCTTGATTGTGGGAGCGCGCAGGTGCTTTGTCAACGGACCGTGAATGCGCGAAAATACGATGTTTTTCGCGCATCATCACGCGTGAAGCGCGCGTGTCAAGAGCTTTCTTCGCTGGAGTAACCGAACGCTGGTAACTTACGCCGTCACTGCCGCAGCTCGACGCACGTCGTGACCGCCGAGTCGCACTGAAACGATTTTAGATACGCCAGGCTCCTGCATGGTGACGCCGTAGATCATGTCGGCGGCGGTCATAGTGCGCTTGGAGTGAGTGATCATGACGAACTGAGTTTGCGCGCTCATTTCTTTGAGCATATCGGCAAGCCGGCCCACATTAGTCTCGTCGAGCGGCGCGTCGACTTCGTCGAGCACGCAGAACGGTGCGGGCTGGTATTGGAAGATTCCGAGCAACAGAGAAACTGCGGTCAGTGATTTTTCGCCGCCCGAAAGCAGCAGAACATTCTGTGGCCGTTTGCCCGGAGGCGAGGCGACCAGCTCGATTCCACTCTCGGCTGAATTGGTTTCGTCGGTCAAGCGCATGAAGGCCTGGCCTCCGCCGAATAGCTTCGCGAAGGTGACGCTGAAGTTTTCGTTGATGCGCGCGAAGGCCTCTTCAAACTTCTGCTGTGTGATCTGGTCGATTTCACGAATGCTGGAGTGCGTGTTCTCGATCGACTCGACCAGGTCTCGGCGCTGCGTCTCGAGCAAGGTGTGGCGCTCGGCGGTTTCTTTATATTCCTCGAGCGCCATCATGTTAACGGGACCCATGGCTTCGAGTTTTTGCCGCAGACTCTGGCACGCAGTGTCTTCTTCGCGCAGCAATTCGTCGGCGAGATGTTTCACATTCTGCTCCGCTCGCAGATCACTTGCGGGCATGTTGAGTTCGGTCACGCACGACGCTTCGAGATGCTCGATGTCGCTGGACAGTTTCGCGGCATGCGCGACGACGGCGCTTCGTTGCTCGCGCAGTTCATCGGTGCGCTGGCGCAGGCTGCGCAGGTCCTGCTCTATCGCGGTGAGTGAGGCGCGAAGTTCGGTGGCTTCGGTTGAAACGCGAGCGGCTTCGGCGAGCGCTGATTCACGAGTCGTCTGCGTTTGCTGCTGCTGTGACTGAAGCTGCTCGTTTTCCTGCGTCCGTTGCGTGATCTCGCCGGCAGACGAAGCGAGTTGCGATTCCATCTGACCCGCACGCTGGCCGAGGCTTGCGACGGTACGCTCCAGACGGTCAGCGTTCGCGGCGGCTCCGCGCTGGCGCTCTTCGAGTGCAGCCAGTGCCGCAGCCGATGCGGCGGCTTGCTGCTGGAGATGGTCGCGCTCTGCACGGAGACCTTCGAGACGCAGCCGCAAGTCGGCGACCCGCTGTTCGCCGGCCGCATGCTGAGATTCAAGATCTGCCGCGCGATCGCGATTCTGCTGCATCCCTTCGCGCTTCTGGGACGCAGCGTTTTTGTTGCGCTCGATCTCGAGGAGGCGTTCTTCGAGGCGTCGCTCCAGGCGGCCGGCTTCGTTGTGCATCTGCTGCAGTGCAGCGCCGGCGTTTGCTGATTCGCGTTCCGCTTCGCGGAGTTCCGCGGTGCGGGTGTCCAGAGTGCGCGTCAGCTCTGCGACAGCATGCGACAGCCCAGTGGCTGCGCTCTCGGCGCCTGCCAGTTCACGATCGACCGCTTCCAATTTCTGCTGCGCCTCGCGCAGTTCACGCTTGAGGGCGAGGGGGCCCTCGGCACGCGGCTTGCCGCCGGTGACGGTCACGTTGTGGAAGCATTCGCCGTTGGGCGACAGGAAGAAGGCGTCTGGATTTTCGAGCGCCAGAGTGCGTGCTGTTTCGCTGTCAGGCGTGACGAAGCCGTCGCGCAGCTTGGGCAGAATGACTTCGAGCGACTTGCCGAAGCCATCGAGCACACGGATGCACTCTTTCAACTGCACCACACCTTGTCGCTGCGGTGGCTGAGGAGCGGCGTCGTCGACGAGGAAGGAAAATTTCGCTTGCGAATCGTTCGGATGGACGAGGAAAGTGGCGCGTCCGTCGACGTCGCTCTTTAGCAGGCGCATGCCTTCATGCGCAGCATCCCAGCTTTTTACGACGATGAAATTGAGCTCATCGCGCATGAACTCGTCGACGACGGATTCGTATTGCCGGTCTACTTCAAGAAAATCAGCAAGGACCCCGGCGGGGGTCAGACTGCCGCCCATGCTGTTCGCACGGAAAAGCTGGCGAACGGTATCGGTGGAGTAGCTGTGCTCGCGCAGCAAAGCTTCAAGGGAACTCCGTCGTCCGAGTAGAGTCGCCTGTTCGGCGCGCAACTGGTCGCCGCGGCGACGCGTTTCCTGTTCCTCGATGCGGCGCGCGCTCAGGTCACTGCGCAGGGTTCCAATCTCAGCTTCGAGACGGGTGAGCCGCTGTGTGACAGATTCAAACGCGAGCGAAGTTTGTCCGCGCTCTGCGCCGAGCGCCTCCAGTTCCCGCCGCAGGGAATCGGTTTCGGCAACGAATCGCGCCGCGTCTGCGTCCAGATTCGCGAGGGATTCTTCTGCCTGGGCGATCGCATTGCGCGCCTGCGATGCCTGCGTGACAAGCTGCATGCCTTCGCGCTGTGCGCGTTCCAGCTCCTGCTCAGCAGCGGTTGCCGCACTTGCCGCAGTAGCAGATTGCTGGCGCTGCTGGCTCGCCTGTTCGCGGCCGGCTGCCGTTTCTGCGGCCGCTCCTGCGAGGAACGCCTGCTGCGTGTTGCGCTCTTCTTCAGCGGCGGTGAGTTGCGCGCGGACTTGTTCGAGTTCCGCCTGGCCGCCGGCGATGCGGGCATTCAGCTCAGCGATGCGTTCAATATTGCTGGCGGTGCGTGCAGCGGCGCGTTCGAGTTCTACGGCGGCCGCGTTGGCACGAGCGGTCGCCTCCTGCCCGAGGGCGTCGAGTTCGTAGCCGCGGGTCATTCCGGTGGCATGTTCGGCTTCGAGGCTGGTGACGCGCTGCGTGTGGACTTCGATTTCTGCGCCGAGCGATTCGGATTGTACCGACAAGGTAGCGGACTCAGCGTCCATCTGGGTCAGCTTGCTGGCGAACACGACGTGCAGCCGTGCGCGCAGTTCGTCACGGAGGGCGGCGTAGCGTTCGGCCTTTGCGGCCTGGCGTTTGAGTGAATTCATCTGCCGCGTTACTTCGTCGAAGATGTCGTTGATGCGCGACAGGTTCTGCTTCGCTTGTTCGAGGCGCAATTCGGCGAGGCGCTTTTTTGTCTTGAAGCGGGTTACGCCAGCGGCTTCTTCGATGATCGAGCGGCGGTCGTGCGGCTTGCTCGAGAGAAGCTGATGGATGCGGTCCTGCTCGATGATTGCGTAGGATTCCGGGCCGAGACCCGTGCCCATGAAGATGTCGCGGATGTCTCCGAGGCGGCAGAGTTTGCCGTTCAGCAGATACTCGCTGTCGCCCGAGCGGAAGAGTCTGCGGGTCACGGTGATTTCGCCAGCGCGCACCGGGGCTTGATTGAACTTGCGGCGGCGAATCTTCAAGATGACCGCGGGGGTGCCGTCGGCCGACTCGGCTTCGGAAGAGACTTCCGGGCCTTCCTCTTCTTCGATGACCTGGCCGGGCTGCGCTTCTAGAATTGCGGCTTCTGTCTCTTCTGCACTGCGGGCGCGCAGGATGGATTCATCCCAATCGCCGTTGGCCTTCAGATCGTCGATAACAACTTCGGGTTCTGACAGCAGCGGGCCGCCGTCATAGACATCGGGATCGACCAGCGTAAGGGAGACTTCGGCCATGCCGGTGGGCTTGCGGTCGCGCGTGCCGTTGAAGATGACGTCCTGCATGTTGGAACTGCGCAGGCTCTTGGCAGACTGTTCGCCCAGCACCCAGCTGATCGCGTCTGCGATGTTGGACTTGCCACAGCCGTTTGGGCCGACAATGGCAGCAATGCCGTCGCCGCCGAGCGCCACATCTGTGCGATCGCAAAAGGACTTGAAGCCGAGAATCTGTAGCTTTTTCAGTTTGAGCAAGGGTCACTCCTTTTGCCCGGGGCAAATGACGAGGGGTCGTACGGAAGCAGACGTTCCCCCATGCAAAGAGTAGCGATAGGGAATTGCCGGGTCAACGAAGCCGCCACAACATCTTGTGGATAAGCTGTCCACAACCCCAGGAATGGGGATCGTCGCCGTTTTAGCAATTGCCGCCGCGCCGGAGAGGACGTGGAGATACCAGAGAATTGAAGAATACGTCGCGGCACAGGAACAGGCAATGCTCAAAAAGATACCCAGAGAGATTTTGACTTTTGCGCGGTGCTTCGGCAATACTCTGTCTATTCATGCGCTGTCTCATGTCCAACTCGCGAATTATGTGTGCCATGCGAGTGGTGGGCGTGGCGACAGCCCGTCTGCGCGGATAATCGCGACGACAAAAGGGCTTCACACCAACCCACCGGATAAAGACGGTGGGTTTTCTATTTTCCATGAAAAGCATTCCAAACTTCAGGAGCGAATCGATGCCAGACGAGACCAAGCCGCAACCGCAGTTCGCCACGCTCGCCGTTCACGGCGGCCAGGAAGTCGACCCGCACAGCAAAGCGCGTGCGGTGCCGATCTACCAGACCACGTCCTATGTGTTCGACGATGACGCGCATGCGGCACGGCTGTTTGGGTTGCAGGAGTTCGGGAATATCTACTCCCGCATCATGAACCCCACCGTCGACGTGTTCGAGAAGCGCATTGCCGCGCTTGAGGGCGGAGCGGCTGGACTGGCAACGTCGTCGGGACAGGCGGCGGAAACGTTGACCATCTTGACACTCGCGGCGGCAGGCGAGGAAATTGTCTCGACGAACGCGCTATACGGCGGCACTTATAACCTCTTCCACTACACATTGCCGCGGCTCGGCATAAAAGTCCGCTTCGTCGATGCGGACGATTTCGACGGAATTCGCAAGGCGATCAATAACAAGACCAAGGCCCTATATGCGGAGACGATCGGCAATCCTATGCTTGATGTTCTGGACATCGCTCAACTGGCGGATATCGCGCATGAGCATCAGTTGCCGCTGGTGGTGGACAACACTGTGCCGACGCCGGCGTTACTGCGGCCGATCGAACACGGGGCCGACATTGTCGTCCACTCCGCGACGAAATATATCGGCGGACATGGCACAAGCATCGGCGGCGTGATCGTGGATGGCGGAAAGTTCGACTGGGCGGCGTCACCGCGGTTCAAGCGGGATTTCGTCGATCCTGATCCGTCGTACCACGGCATTAAGTTCAGCGAGACGTTCGGTCCCATTGCGTTCATTCTGAAAGCGCGCGTGCAGGGGTTGCGCGATACTGGCGGGTGCCTGGCGCCGCTCAACGCATTTTTGTTTCTGCAGGGGATCGAAACGCTGCACCTTCGCATGGAACGGCACTCGTCGAATGCTCTCGCTATCGCGCAATTTCTTGAGAAACACCCGGGAGTGGTCTGGGTGAACTATCCCGGTCTGCCGTCGAGCAAATATGCTGATCGAGCGAAGAAGTACCTGCCAAACGGCGCCAGCGGGCTGGTGACCTTTGGCATCAAGGGCGGATACGAAGCGGGTCGGAAGTTAATTAATTCGCTCGAGCTATTCAGCCTGTTGGCAAATATCGGCGATGCGAAATCACTGGTTATTCATCCGGCATCAACCACGCATCAACAGCTTTCCGCCGAGGAGCAAGCCAGTACCGGGGTGACGCCGGACATGGTCAGGCTTTCTGTGGGCATTGAAGATGTGCGCGACCTCACTGCGGATCTCGATCGCGCGCTCACTCTCGTTACAGGAGGGAAAAAGGGCTGATGGCATCCCTCTCCTCAGCACCGGTAAAGCGACCGCCGTGTCCAACCTACACGGGAGATTTTGTATTTGCCCGTCAACAGCCTTTCGCGCTCGAAGCCGGCGGCCAGCTGCGGGATGTCACCTTGCGCTACGCCATGTATGGCACGCCAAACGCGGCGCGCGACAACGTCGTCTTTGTTTGCCACGCTCTCTCAGGATCGGCCGAGGTACATGAGTGGTGGTCACAACTGTTCGATCACCTGCTGCCGCTGGATCGTTACTGCGTTCTTGGGGTGAACATTCTCGGTTCCTGTTATGGCTCGACTGGGCCTGGCCAAGTCAACCCGGAAACGGGAGAACCCTACGGCGCGGCTTTTCCCCTGGTTTCTATAAGCGACATCGTGCGCTCTCAAGCACTGCTGCTGGACTCTCTAAGGATTCAGAGGCTCAAACTCGCTATCGGCGGATCGATCGGCGGAATGCAGGCGTTACAGTGGGCAATGGATTATCCGGACCGCGTCGAGCGCGCCATCGCAGTAGGTGCGGCACCATTGAGCGCAATGGGCCTCGCGCTGAATCATTTGCAGCGCCAGGCGATTGAACTCGATCCGGCATGGCAGGGTGGCGCATACACCGATCAGAAGCCGAGGCGAGGGCTGGCGATGGCGCGGGCCATGGCGACGTGCTCCTACAAGTCGGCCCAGTTGTTTGACGAACGGTTCGGCCGCCGCGAAAACCGCACCGGTCCGTCGCCTCTGACCGATCCGACCGGACGGTTCGACGTGGCGGGGTATCTGGACTACCAGGGCTCTCGCTTCCTCGACCGCTTTGATGCGAATTCGTACCTGAGCATTACGCGCACCATGGACAACTTCGATCCGCCGCGCAGCTGCGGTTCAGAAGAAGCCGCCTATGCACGCATCCGCGCAAAGATTGGGCTGGTCGGAATTTCTTCGGATTGGCTCTTTCCCGCAAAAGACGTGCATGCGATGGCGACCGCTATGCAACGCGTCGGCGTCGACTGCGAATATCGCGAGCAGACCTCGGCACACGGACACGACGCGTTTCTGGCAGAGTGGCCAACGCTCGAAGAGTTGCTGAAGCCCTGGATTGACTAGTCCATAAGCACAACAGAACTCTTAGAAGAGTGTCTAATGCGTTAGACGTTTAGTGGCATGGCGAGGTTAAAACTTGCTTCATTTCAGGCGAACAGCCACAGGGATCACATGTGCATCGCACTAAGAGCGCAGGATCTCGAAGTTGTGCTAGCTTGTCTTCGCCGCAATGGAGTTTCTATAATCGCCGCTGTCTGTACTGACCACTCGCAGACTTTGGCAGGTTCTCTTGTGAGGCAGCCGTTTATTACGGTGTCGCATTACGTTTGATTTTTGAGGAATCGTTTTAGGTATTTCAGGAGATTTTGAATGAAGAAAGTTCTGCTCGGCTCCGTTCTGGCACTTGCCAGCTCCCTTTGCTTTGCGCAATCCACCGGCTCTGGTCAAACCAGTGCCCCGCCGGGGGGCCAGCAGCAAGGCATCACGATCGCTGATCCCGCCGAATATAACGCGTATTCGAACGCCATCAGTCAGTCAACGCCAGCGGCCAAGGCATCCGCGATGGAATCGTTCCTGTCGACGTATCCGCAGAGCCAGGCGAAGGCGGACGTGCTTCAGCGACTGCTGGGTACGTACCAGCAGATGGGCGACATGAATAAGGTTCTCGACACGGCCAAGCGGACTCTGCAGGTCGATCCGAACAATCTTGCAGCGCTTGCGATCTCAACCTACGTCGAAAGCCAGCAGGCCGCAGCAAAAACGACTCCGGCCGAGCAGGTGGCGCTGCTTGATGACGCCGCCAAGCTAGCACAGCAGGGCTTGAACGCAACAAAACCCGCCGCGATGTCGGACGCCGACTTCCAAAAACAGAAGGCTGCGACAGCACCGATCTTCCACGACGCGCTCGCGGCAGCTGCCATGGCGAAGAAGGACTACAACACGGCGATTTCCGAATATAAGGCCGCCCTGCAGGCATACCCGGCGGATCAGAATGCGCAGGGGCCGGCGCTGAACGACACGTTCCAGCTCGGACAGGCTTACACGCAGAAAGAGCCGAAGGACCTTGTGAACGGCGTCTGGTATATCTCGCGGGCGGCCGCTTACGCTCCGCCGCAGGTTGCCGACCAGCTCAACAAGGCAGCGCAATATTGGTACAAGAAGTACCACGGCTCACTGGATGGATATGAGGCCGTGCAGGCGCAGGCGAAGCAGAGCCTGAACCCGCCGGACAACTTCACCATCGTCGCCGCACCCCCGCCGCCATCCCCAGCGGACCAGGCTCATCAGGCGGTCGTTTCCACTCCGGACCTGAAGACACTTGCCTTGGGCGATAAGGAATTCATTCTCGCCAACGGAAGCAAGGAAGACGCCGATAAGGTTTGGGACACGGTTAAGGGTGTGACCACGAAGGTCCCGGGCCTTGTAGTTGAGGCGACACCGGCGCAGGTTAAGCTGGCTGTTTCCGACGACAATCAGGCGTCGAAGACAGCGGACTTCACGATCAACATGAAGACACCGTTGACGACGGTTCCTGCGATCGGATCGAAGGCTGAGTACGTGGGCACGTTCGATTCCTACACCCAGACTCCGCCGATGATCATCATGAAGGATGGCGAATCACCGACGGCCCAAAAGACTCCACCCAAGAGAACTGCGCCAACGCATCGCAAGCCGCAGGCTAAGTAAAGCTCTCTATCGCGCATCGCAACTAAGGGCAGCCTGAATGGGCTGCCCTCAGTTTTTTTAGTTGGACTATTCACGAAGCATGATGTGTTCAATGCTCTGGGCGCGCCCAGTCGCGCCATCGCACTCAATTACAACTGCGCACATGCGTGGATCGCCCGTAGCCGCCTCAAACTTTGCCGGCAGGCCGGTGCGGAAACGCTGTAGCACCTGCTCCTTCTCGACGCCTATTACGCTGTCGTAGGGGCCACTCATTCCAACGTCGGTCTGGTACGCGGTGCCGTGGGGTAAGACGCGCGCATCCGCGGTGGGGATATGTGTGTGCGTGCCCAGTACGGCAGTGACACGGCCATCGAGATGCCATCCCATGGCGACTTTCTCCGAGGTCGCTTCCGCGTGAAAGTCCACAAGAACGACCTTCGCGCGCACCCGCTCGAGTAGCACGTCGATTGTGCGAAATGGTTCGTCGAACGTGTTCATGAAGACGCGGCCCTGCAGGTTGATGACCGCGTAGGTCTCGCCGCCGGGAAGCGTTCCTTCGTACACACCATAGCCAGGATTGCTTGGGGCATAATTTGCGGGCCGCAGAATACGGCGCGCTCGAGCATGACTGTCGGGAGCAGCGGACGCGAGCATATCCATCAATTCGCGCTTGTCCCAGACATGGTTGCCGGTGGTCAGCACGTGCGCGCCGATATCAAACAGCTCGTCGGCCAGCTTTGGAGTCAGGCCGAAGCCGCCGGCTGCGTTTTCGGCGTTGACCACAACGAGATCAATCTCGCGATACTCAATGACGTGCGGCAGATGCGCGTGGACAATACCGCGGCCCGCGCTGCCAAAAACGTCTCCTACAAACAGAATTCGCAAAAAGCCTCCAAATCATCGCGATGCTAGCACGCACTCCACTCAGGAGACGGAGAAGCGAGTGTAACCCGATAGATACCACGTGGTTAGTACGCGCATGGATATTGCAACGATCGTGTGTTAGCGTTTGCGACATGGCTCAGAACACCCGCTTTGCAATGAGCGTTCAAGCGCTCTGTCTGCTCGCCGAGGGCGAAAAGACGCATACCTCTCAAGACATCGCCAAATCGCTCAAGATTAATCCGGTGGTGGTTCGACGCACGCTTGCCGCGCTGCAATCCGCGGGCATTATCGCGAGCAGCAAGGGTCCGAATGGCGGCTCACGGCTCGCGCGCTCAACAAAACAAATCTCACTCGCCGACATTTATCGTGCCACCGAGAGCAGCTCCCTCTTTCACCTTCCCGAAGCGGCGATGGCGGAACAGCGGGGTACGGTCGCGGCTCTAGGCGGAGTCTTGAAAAAAGCTCAGTCTTGCTTTGAAGAGGAGCTCGAGGAAACCAGCCTGAGCCAGTTGCTCAAGAAGGCTTCAAAGAAGAGCGAGAAAAGCGGGAAAAAGTAGCCGACTATTCGCGCTCGTCCCGTTGCGGTCGCATAAGCGGAAACAGAATCACATCGCGAATCGACCGCGAACCCGTGAGAATCATTGTCAGACGGTCCACGCCAATCCCTTCTCCGCCCGTTGGTGGGAGCCCGTAGCCGAGCGCGCGGACGTAATCCTCATCCATCGCATGCGCCTCATCGTCGCCTCGCGCGTGTTGATCGAGCTGCTGCTGGAACCTACGACGCTGCTCCTCAGGATCGTTCAATTCGCTGAACGCGTTGCCCAGTTCAAATCCACCGATGTAAAACTCGAAACGCTCGACCCAGTCCGGCTCATCGGGCTTGGTCTTCGACAACGGTGAAACCGCGAGAGGGAAGTCATAGATGATTGTCGGCTGGATCAGGTGGTCCTCCGCGACTTCTTCGAAGAGGAACGCAATCAACTTTCCCGCAGACTTCGCCCCGCGAGAGTCCGTCATGGCGCGCCCGAGGTTTGCCCGACGTTTGAGCAGCAACCGCATTTCGTCGGGTCCAGGCTCGGCCTGTATCGCTTCAGAAATCGAGTCGGCGTAACGCTCTGCCAGCCGCAACACCTGCTCGAGCGAATCGAAGTCAGACATCTCCGGTCGTTCGCCGGCGCCCGCAGGCCAGAATTCGATGATCGCTTCGCGCATCGACAGCCTTCGCCATTGCGTGAGATCGATCTTGACGCCGTTGAACTCGGTGATCGTAGTCCCGTTTACCTCACGCGCCACGTACGCGATCAGTTCCTCGGTCAGTTGCATCAGGTCGTGATAATTCGCATATGCCTGATAGAACTCAAGCATTGTGAACTCAGGATTGTGCTGTGTCGATATTCCCTCGTTGCGGAAATTGCGGTTGATTTCATAGACGCGATCCAGTCCACCGACGACCAATCGCTTCAGATAAAGCTCGGGTGCTACGCGCAAATAGAGAGCGAGGTCGAGCGCATTGTGATGCGTCGAAAAAGGTCGCGCCGCGGCGCCGCCGGCGATGGGTTGCATCATCGGCGTTTCAACCTCGATGTAACCACGCTCGTCAAAGAAGCGCCGCATCGCCCGCAGCACAGCCGCACGCTTCACAAACACCGCGCGCACATCGGTATTCATGAACAGATCGACATAGCGCTGACGGTAACGCAGTTCAACATCAGCGAGACCGTGGTATTTCTCAGGAAGCGCGAGCAGCGCCTTCGCGAGAAAAGTGAGTGTCTGTGCGTGAATGGTCAACTCGCCGGTGCGTGTGCGGAACAGGTAGCCGCTCACTCCAACGTGGTCGCCGAGGTCGAGCAGTTTGTATAGCGCGAACGCCTGCTCGCCGACGTCATCTTTGCGCACGTAGATCTGCAGGCGTTCGCCGCCTTGCTGCAGGGTTGCGAAGCCGGCCTTGCCCTGCACGCGGATGGTCAGAATGCGGCCGGCAATGTTGACCTGTGGCTTGCTCTCTGCGAGTTGTTCCGCGCTCGCGCTGTCGAACTGGGCGCGAATCTGCGCCACATCATGCGACGCGATGTATTGGTTCGGATAAGCCTGCTGGCCCAGTGCCTCGATCTGCTGCAGCTTTTCACGGCGCAGGTCGTACACGCCGCGCTCAAATTCGGATTCAAACACGCACTCGGTTCCTTCTCAATTTGTCGGTGAAAGAATCCAGTATATTCGTCAGTGGTCATGCCTCAACAACATCAGTCCGGGATGAAGTCGCTGATTAAGGCGGAAAGCATGGTGCAGCTCGCGCTGGTGCTGCCTGCGGCCGTGTTCATCGGCTGGGCGCTTGGCGCGCTCGCGGACAACTGGCTGCACCAGAGCTGGATTTATCTTGTGGGAATCGGGCTGGGAGCAGCGGCGGGCTTCACGCAGATTATTCGCGTAGCTCTGAAGCTGAACAAGGAAGGCTGAGCCGGTGACTGACGGATCTACGCCCGGACCTCTTGATTCGTTGACCGCCGGCTTTACCGACGCCGACCTGCAGCACGCTCTGCGACGCGCACTGATTCTGGTCGGTCTTTTCGCTGTGATTTTGACCCCATTGATCTGGGCAGCGATGGGCTGGCGTTCGTTGATGCTATTTCTGACCGGCGCTGTGATATCAGCCGCGGGTATCTGGGAGGGCCGCCGCTTGATGGCCGCGCTCGCCGCCCAACTTGAGAACCAACCGACGCGGACTAACCTTGCATTGGTTATGGTGATGTTTGTGCTGCGTGTGGGTCTTGCCGCAGCAGTGATCTATGTTAGTCTAAGGTGTTTCGCAGGCTCACTTTACGCACTTGTTGGCGGCATCTGTCTCGGCCTGATCGCCCTACTGGTTGAGGCTTTCCGCCTGGTGCGTCGTTAAGACCTGGTCTGAGGCAAAAATCTAAGCTGCTGTGAGAGTAATGCCCGAGCAACTTCTCTTTACCCGCTTTTTGAACCACGTGATCGGTGCGCCTGTCGCTCACCTGCTCACCGCTCTGCACATGGCTCCATCGAATCCGGCTGCGCCGATCGACAACACGCTTGCCATGGAAGTGCTGGTCGTCTTGGTGCTGCTGGTGTTTTTTGCCGTGGTACGCGCGTCGCTCAAGGTTGAAACACCCGGTCCGGTGCAACACGTCGCCGAGATGCTGCATGAGTTTGTCTCGAGCCAGGGCGAGTCCATCATAGGCAAGCAGGCTCCATCGTTCGTGCCATTCTTCACGATCGTCCTGCTCTTCATTCTTTTATCGAATCTGCTTGGGATCATCCCAGGATTCGAATCGCCGACAGCGTCGATTGTCGTACCGCTAGGCGTGGCCCTGCTCACGTTCGTTTACTACAACTTCCACGGAGTTCGCGCACAAGGCCCGATCGGCTACCTGAAGCATTTTTTCGGTCCAGTCTGGTGGATCGCGTGGCTGCTGTTTCCGATCGAGATCATTTCGCACCTCGCCCGCATTTTGTCGCTCACTGTTCGTCTTTACGCGAACATGTTTGCTGGCGACCTGCTCACGATGGTGTTCTTCTCGCTGATACCGCTTGGCGTGCCGGTGGTCTTTCTCGGTTTGCACTTCGGCGTCGGAATCATTCAGGCCTACCTGTTCATGCTGCTTGGAATGATTTACATCTCCCAGGCGGTAGCGCACGAAGAGAGTCACTAGACATCTGCAAGATATGCTGGCGGATCTCGCTTCCATTCCGCCCAGGCATGCCGTTCAGCGTGAGGGCCCAGTACGGTGAGGTCAACCACCCACTGGCGGCGAATCAAAACTCAGGAAGCAAGGAGCAACAAATGCGCAAGCTGCAATACGTACTGATGACCCTGTCGGCGCTTTTCATGGCCGCGCCCGCCTATGCACAAACGACTGGCGGCAACACGAACAACCTCGTTCCGCTAGCGGCCGGTCTCTCGATGGCCATCGCTGCCGGGCTCTGCGGCCTCGGCCAGGGCAGGGCAGTTGCCTCGTCCGCCGAAGCGCTCGCGCGCAACCCCGGCGCACGTCCCGGAATTTTCCTATTCTTGCTGCTCGGTCTGGCGTTCATCGAGTCGCTCGCGCTCTTCACGTTCGCGATCATCTTCGCCAAGGTCAAGTAACATCACTGCGCGGCATCTTGGCCGCGCTGCCAAATCTTGATATAAGCCCTCGCTTCGGTGGGGGCTTTTCTTATGCGACAATCCGCGTGTGGCCGCAGCGCTCCAATTCGATCAGGTCACCAAGAAGTACGGAGCCCAGACGGCGCTCAACGCTCTCACTCTCTCGGTTGAATCCGGCGAGATCGTCGGCTTTCTAGGGCCGAATGGCGCGGGGAAGTCGACGGCGATTCATCTCGCGATGGGATTTCTGCGACCCTCCGCAGGCGGGGGCACCATTCTTGGAAAGCCCTTCGGCGACGCGGCGACACGGGCGCGCGTTGGATTCCTGCCTGACAGCCCCGCGTTCTTTTCAGGGACGGCGCGTGACGCGATTCGGCTCGCAGGCGCGCTGAGTGGAATGCGGGATCCACAGCTTCGCATGCGGGCCGACGAGATGCTTCGAGCGCTCAATCTCCATGAACCGCACAAAGACGTTCGTAAATTCTCACGCGGCATGCAACAGCGTGCTGCTCTCGCGGCGGCTCTTGTGCACGACCCCGATGTGTTGATCCTCGATGAACCTACCTCCGCGCTTGATCCCACGGGCGTAATTGAGGTGCGCGAACTGCTGCGGGCTGCGCGGGACGCTGGCAAAGCTGTCTTTTTCAGTTCTCATCAGCTCAGTGAAGTGGAAGAGGTCTGCGACCGAGTCGCATTTCTCCGCAGCGGAAAGCTGGAGCGGGTCGGCACGCTTGATGAACTGACTGCGGTCGGCGCGCGAGTGGAGATTGTGGCGCGCTTGCCTGGCGACGTGCCAGGTTTCCACGGTGAAAAGTTGTCAGACCAACGGGTACGCTTTCTCGTTCCTCCAAGCGAAGAGCGGAGGTGCATCGAAAGCATATGGGCTCATAGTGGAGAACTGCTCAGCGTAATGAGGCAGCGCCGTTCGCTAGAAGAGCTCTACATCGAAAGCCAGGGTGCAGCATGAAGATTGCGCTGGTCACACTCGCACTAGTGCGCCAAAACCGCTGGATCTTGTTGATGCTCGCGCTCTGGCCGGTTGCCATGGCGCTCATACTTCTATTGCCTAACGGCGCGCCTGATAGTGATGACGTGCTCTCGGTGCTGCATCAGGAGTGCTTCTATGCGATCGCGCTGGTCAGCGTTACGGCTGCCGCGCAACTGGGAAACGAACAGCGTTCACGGCGTAGCGTATTCGTTCTCGCAAGATCGGTCTCCCGTGGGGAGTATCTGGTGGCAATGTTTCTGAGCGCGCTGCTTTCGAGCACTGCATTCACGCTAAGCTTTCTACTCTGCGGCCTTGTTCTCGTTGGAGAGAGCGGAGGAAACGACGCTGCGGTTGTTGCGATGGCTGTGCTGCAGTTCGCACTTTGTGTTTGGTCCGCGGCATTTGGGGTTTTCTTCTCTGTTTTCCTGCCGAGCGTGCTCGCGGCGGTTGCTGTTTCACTTGCAGGGGGAGCCATCTTTCTTTTGGGCCGTCACAAAGCTCTGTTCGGCGTGTCGCGCGTGATACCCGAGATGCTGACGATTCCGCTGAACCTTGAAGATCCTTCAGCCAGAATTTCAGCAGTCGGGATGGCGAGCATCGCGACGCAAGCTGTGTGCGCGCTTTTGCTGGCGATGTTCTTACTTAATCGCCGGGACCTGGAACTGACCGATCAGTAGCCGGCGAGTATTTAGCGAATCGCCGAGTCAGCAGGCGGCTGCGGCAGTGCGGTAGCCGGTGCGATGGCCTCCGTTGGGAAGAACGACCCGCCGCGAGCGAGCGACAATACGCGGCCAGGGGCGACGCCAAGCGCCAGGGTTGCAACTACCGTAAGGACCAGTGCAAGCGCCAACGGAACGCTGACAGGGTGCACGGTTAAATCGCGGTCAGCCGCATCACTGGTTTGCATGTAGAGCGCGCCGAGCACCCGCAGATAGTAGTAGGCGGCGATTCCACTGTTGATGAGGCCGATGACCGTCAGCCATACGACGTGGCTCTGCAGGGCCACTGAGAAGACGTAGAATTTGCCGAAGAATCCGCCGGTGAAGGGGATGCCTATCAGTGACAGCAGAAAGAACGCGAACAGGGCGGAAAGCAGCGGCGCCCTGCGTGCGAGTCCGGCAAAGTCAGAAATATTGGTGCCGCGCTCAGAAAAGCCGGCGAGGTGGCTGATGACGGCAAACGCGCCTACGTTCATCGCCGCGTACGCGGCAGCGTAAAAACTTGCTGCGGTAATCCCTTGCGGTGAGAGTGCGGTGAAAGCGACCAACAGATAGCCCGCGTGCGCGATCGATGAATACGCGAGCATGCGCTTCACATTGCGCTGTCGCAACGCGCCGAGATTGCCGATCGTCATGGAGAGCGCGGCGAGGATCCACAGCAGCACGAACCAGTGGTGGTTAAGCGATGCGAATGCGCCAAAACACAGCCGTAGCAGGACGGCGAAAGCAGCAGCCTTTGGCGCGGTCGACATGAAACCGACGACGGGCGAGGGTGCGCCTTCGTAGACGTCAGGAGTCCACACATGGAACGGTGCGGCAGAGACTTTAAAGCCCAGGCCGATCAGCATCATTGCCAGGCCGAGAAAGGCGAGTTGCGAAGCAGAGCCGTTCGCAAGCTGGGCGGCGATCACGGGCAGCGTCGTCGAGCCGGTTGCGCCAAAGGTCAGCGCAACGCCGTAGAGAAAAAAGGCGGTTGCGAAGGAGCCGAGCAGAAAATATTTGATCGCCGCTTCAGTGCTTGCCGCGATACGCTTGCGCAGACCAGCGATGATGTAGGTGGAGATGGAACTGATTTCAAGTCCGATGAAGACGACCAGCAGTTCCTGCGCCGAGGTCATAAACATCATGCCGACGGCACCGAATAGCACGAGCGCGAAATATTCGCCGACGTCGGTCGTGCGTCCTTCAAAGTAGTCGAGCGATACGAGAAGCGTCACCAGGACGATGCTGGCAATCAGCAGATGGAAGAAGATGCTGAACGGGTCGTTGACTACTGTACCTGAGAACGCTGTGCCGTAGCCGGCATGGAACTGCCAGAGCGTCGCGCCGATTGAGCCGAGAGTGCCGAGAATTGCGAGCCAGCCAAGCGGCGCGCGGCTGCGCTGCTTCGGGAGCAGCGGTTCAATCAGCATCACGATCACGCCGGTCAGTGTCAGAACTGTTTCCGGCAGAACGCGCAGGAGGGAAGAGGTCGCGTTCATTTCTTCACCCCGGATACATTCCTATCGACGTAGATAATCACAGCGGGGAGTTTGGACGTCTTCGCCTCAAATGAGGCTGTGATTGCCTGTGGCACGCTTTCAATTACACGCAACCAGAGTGGCGAAGCGACGCCCATCCAGAGCATGAAGAAGATCGCCGGCCATAGCGCAGCCTTCTCTCGCGAGTTCAAATCCCCGAAGTCAAACTGGGGCGCGATTGCCGTCTGTGGTCCATAGAAGATGCGCTGGATGAGCCACAGCATGTATGCGGCGCTCAAGATGACTCCGAAGGTCGCAGCGACCGCCCACTTTTGATGCGTCGTAAACGTGCCGGAAAGAATAAGAAACTCCCCAACGAATCCGTTCAGTAGGGGCAGGCCTATGAACGAAAGTCCCGTCACTACAAAGAGGCTCGCCAGCCACGGCACACGAGCCGCTAATCCGCCGTATGCGGCGATGTCGTAAGTCCGATAGCGTTCGTAGAGCATGCCGATCAGCATAAAGAGCGCGCCACCGGTGACGCCTTCATTCAAGGTCTGGAAGATTGCGCCGTTGATGCCATTCGTCGCAAAGCTGTAGATGCCGAGGACGGCAAAACTGACGCCACTCAGCGTCGCATATGCGGCGACACGCTTGATGTCTGTCTGCACCAGCGCGAGAAGCGCACCGTAGAGAATTCCGATGACGGCTAACGCAATCATCCAGGGCGCGACACGCGCGGCCTGCACAGGGAACAGCTCGACGTGAAAACGCAGCAGAGAATACAGGCCCAGCTTGCCGGCCAGAACCATCGCGAGCGCGGCAGGCGCTTCCCGGAGTCCATCAGAAAGCCAGCCGTGCAGCGGGAACACAGGAACCTTGACCGCGAACGCAAGCAGAAAGGCCATCGACGCGAGGAATAGCGCGATCTCCGGCGTGGTCGCGGCAATGCCAGGCATGCGCGTCTGCAACTCGACGAAGTCAAACGTGCCGGTTTTCGCGTACAGCCACAAGATGCCGACCAGCAGCAGCGCCGACGGAATGAACGTATACAGGAAGAACTTGATCGCTGCCTGGCGGCCACGCTCGATGCCGTACATGCCGATGATCAGCGTCATGGGTACCAGCGTCATTTCCCAGAACGCGTAGTACAGAAACAGATCCAGCGAAACGAAGACGCCCAGCATCGCGGTCTGTTGCAACAAAAACAGCACGTAGAACTCTTTTGTGCGCGTTTCGATCGCCCGCCATGACACCAGAACCCCGAGCGGCGCGAGAAATGTTGTCAGCAGCACCAGCCAGAGCGACAGGCCGTCAACGCCGACATGGTAGCGAATTGCGGGAGTTGAAATCCAGCTCCCATTCTGCTCAAACTGAAATCCTGCCTGTCCGACCACATAGTGCGCGACCAGATGCAGCGAAACCACAAATGTCGCGAGCGTAGTGAGCAACGTGCCCCACTGAATCGCGCGTCCCTGCCGTGGCAGCAATAGCAGCACGAGTGCGCCCGCGGTCGGCAGAAATGTGATCAGCGTCAATATGGAGCTATCGAGATGCATTAGAAGCGCTCCAGATAAATAACGACAATGAGGAAGGCAGCCGCCCCGAGTGCCAACCATCCGGCATAGCTGCGAATGTTGCCAGACTGGATGCGTCGCACGAGTTGGCCACCGCCCTGTGCAGATTCCGCAGCAACATTGCCTGCGCCATCCACGAGGTGTTCTTCCACACCGCGCCATAACACGATGCGTGCAAACGCAGTGAGCGGCTGGACGATGATCGCGGAGTAGAGCTCATCGATCGAGTATTTGTTCTTTAAAAAGCCGTACACGCCGCCGGTCTGAGCGTCTTCTCTGGCAATTGTGTCGCGTCTCCGTCGGTAAAGCAGGTCTGCAAAGAACCATCCGGAGAGCGCGACTAGAAATTCAATCGCAGTCAGCAGCCGCTCTGTTCGCAAATCGGGCGGGGGCGCTGCTGGCTGCAAGGAGACATCTGCGGCTGGCTGACCCATTGCCATTGCGATGCTTACCTGCTCATAGGTCGGGGCCTCTGTGCGGAAGACGGGCTCAAGATAGCGCTCGAAGTGATCGGTGCCGCCGAGGGCCGGCGGCCAGCCTATCCATCCACCGACGAGGGAAAGAATCGCAAGCACCGCAACCGGCGCAAGCATCGACCATGGGCCTTCACGCCGGCCGTGGTGCTCGTGCGTTTCAGCGGGAGCTTTGCGTGGTTCGCCCCAGAACGCGAGGTACCAGAGACGGAACATGTAGAACGAAGTTAGAAATGCTGTGACCAACCCGAGAGCCCACAAGATTTTGCCGTCGTGCGGCGAAACGAACGTGGCGTAGAGATCTACACCCTTCGAAACGAATCCCGCGAATGGAGGAATGCCGGAGATCGCAAATACGCCGGCTGTCATCGTCCAGAATGTCACAGGCATCCTATGTCTGAGGCCGCCCATCGCACGCAGGTCCTGCTCGTCGCCAAGCGCGTGGATGATTACGCCCGCGGCAAGGAACAGCAGCGCTTTGAAAAATGCGTGCGTTACCAGATGAAAGATCGCTGCCGAGTAGGCGGCGACGCCGCACCCCATGAACATGTATCCAAGCTGCGAAATCGTTGAGTAGGCGAGAACGCGCTTGATATCGGTCTGCACCAGCGCGACGGTAGCAGCGAAGAACGCTGTGATAGCCCCGATGAACGCAACCATCAGCAATGCGGTAGGTGACCGGTCAAACAACACATGCGACCGCGCAATCATGTAAACGCCGGCCGTCACCATTGTCGCAGCATGGATCAGGGCGGAGACCGGTGTCGGACCTTCCATCGCATCGGGTAGCCAGACATATAGCGGAATCTGCGCGGACTTGCCGGTCGCGCCGAGCACAAGCAGCAGCGCAATTCCTGTCAGCAAGCCAGACTGCAATTCAGGATGCGCCGAAATATGCTGCATCACATTCTGAATGTCGAGCGTACCGAAGTGTTTGAGCATGAGGAACATCGCGACCAGGAATCCGAAGTCCCCAATGCGGTTCACCACGAACGCCTTGCGACCGGCATTCGCAGCAGAGTCGCGCTGGAAATAGAAACCGATCAGCAGATACGAAGCGAGGCCGACGCCCTCCCACCCAACGAACATCAGCAGGTAGCTCTCAGCCATCACCAGCACGAGCATGAAGAACATGAAGAGGTTCAGGTATGCGAAGAACCGCCAGTAGCCCTCTTCGTGTGCCATGTAGCCGACAGAGTAGATGTGGATCAGGAATCCGACGCCCGTCACGACGAGCAACATTACAAGCGTAAGCTGATCCAGATAAAAGCTGAAATCGACGTGCAGCGGACCAGCCGCGATCCATGTCGCGACGCGCTCGACGTGCGGCGAACTGAAGGACGCGTGCTGTAACGCAATATTTGCGACAAGCACGAGGCTGATCGCGGTCGTCAGCAGAGCAATTCCGGTGACTGCACTCTTCGGCAAGCGACGCCCAAACAGCGCGTTCAGCAGAAAGCCGACGAAGGGCAGGGCTGGAATCAACCAGAGATGGAAAGAGTTCGTCATGATTTCATCAGGTTGATCTGGTCGACGTTCAGGGTTTCGCGCGAGCGGAAGATGGCGATAATGATGGCGAGTCCGACTGCCGCTTCGGCAGCGGCAACCACCATGACAAAGAACACGAAGATCTGCCCGCTAAGCTGGTGCCACTCATGCGCGAAAGCGACGAAGGTCAGGTTGACGGCGTTCAGCATCAACTCGATCGACATGAAGATGGTGATGATGTTGCGCTTGATCAGAAACGCGCTGATGCCAATGCAGAAGAGCACCGCAGCAAGACCCAGGTAGCACGCGATTGGCACCGAGTTGCCCATGTGTTCTTAATATTCCTTCCTGGCCAGCACGACCGCACCCAGAATCGCGACCAGAATCAGGACTGACGTCAGCTCAAATGGCAACAGCAAATCCCGGAACAACACCGTGCTCAGGTCGCTTGTGGTTACGAGAAATCCACCTAGATGTGCTGCACCAAACTGTCGCGGATGCGACAGAAAGACATACGCCAGTATCCCGAGGAGCGCGGCAACGCCAGGAATGCCGGCGGCGTATGCGGCTCTCGACCCACCCGTGCGATCTTCTTCTCCTGCATTCAGCAGCATGATTACGAAGACAAACAAAACCATAATGGCGCCGGAATAGACAATCACCTGCGCTGCGGCGAGAAACTCCGCACCGAGCAGCAAATACAGAACTGCCAGTGAAGTCATGACGACAATCAGCGAAAGGGCAGAATTGATGGGATGCCGCTGCAGCACGAGGTTTAAGGCGCCGCCGACGCACAACATCGCGAAAAGAATGAAGAGGACAAGATGCATCGTGTGATTTTCGAAGCAGAAGCAGAAAGTCGATTGTAACTCAGCTAAACAACTGAAACGACAGGACGCACCGCACGCGTTAGTGGCGGTAGGCAAGTATCAGGCTGGTCGCGACGATATTTGCGACAGCCAGGGGCAGCAGAAACTTCCAGCCGAAGCCCATCAGCTGGTCATAACGAAAACGGGGCAGGGTCCCGCGCACCCATATATAGAGGAAAAGAAAGAAGAGTACCTTCAGCGCGAACCAGAAGAGGGGCAGAACCGTCTGAACAAAGTGCCCCCCAAACGCCGGGAGCAGCGTGCCGAAGGGGCTATGCCAGCCGCCAAGAAACAACAGCGTTGCCACACAGCCGACCGTGATCATGTTCGCGTATTCGGCCATGAAGAACATGGCAAACTTCATGGAACTGTACTCGGTATGGTATCCAGCGACCAGCTCAGTTTCGGCCTCGGGTAGATCAAACGGAGCCCGATTCGTCTCCGCATAAGCCGCCGCAAGGTAGATAAAGAAAGCAACGAACTGCAATCCGCCGAATGCATTCCACGAGAAAATTCCGTGCGCGCCCTGGCTATTGACAATGTCGCGCAAGCGCAATGAGCCAGCGCGAAGCACCACGCCAACAACTGAGAGCCCAAGCGCAAGTTCATAGCTGACCAATTGCGCACCCGCGCGCAACGAGCCAAGCAGGGAATATTTATTATTAGAAGACCATCCTGCCAGCGCGATGCCGTACACGCCTATCGATGCGACTCCGAGAATAACCAGCAGTCCGATGTTGATGTCTGCTCCCTGGAAAAGGTCAACGCCATGCCAGCGCGTTGGAGGTCCAAATGGGATGACGGAAATTGAGATCAACCCGCACGCCAGCGCGATCATCGGCGCAAGGACGTAAAGCAAGCGATACACACCCGTGGGCATCAGATCTTCTTTGAGAAACAACTTGATGCCGTCGGCAAGCGGCTGCATCAATCCGAAAGGTCCGACGCGACTGGGCCCCCAGCGGTTCTGGATGCGGCCGACAACTTTGCGCTCGAGCAGCACCGTGTAGGCAACAGCCATCAGAAACAAGACCAGCCCGACTACCATTCTCAGCACGCTTAGCAGGATGTAAACGAATAGTGGAGTCATGCGATGCCAACGTTCACTTCTACTGTATCCGGTGATGCATAGCGATCAAAGTCGGCGATGTAGGTGCGCGGCAAGTCAGAGCCCCAGACCTGCTGCCAGGCTTCAACGACTGTCGCCGGCATTGGCCCTGAACGTCGCAGCCTCGCGTAGGTCGCTGGGTTGATGGTTAAGAGAGTTAAACCGTCCGGCGCTGGTTGACCGTCCGTAACGCGAAAGCCAAGGAGCGCCGTGTATGGCCCAGTGTGATTACTCTCGTAGTCGAAGTATGCGCTGTAGACGGCTCCATCCTCGATCGCAAGGCGATCCACAAAAGGCTCTGCATAAAACCGATTCCAGAGCTCGCCGATTTTGCCTGGCTCAGCGTTCCTTACGCGCGCAGTAATGCCGCAGAGCACAATCTGGCCGTGATGAACGGTCTCGTAGTCCATAGGCTAGTCGGCTGCTACTTCTGCATCATCTACTGCGTGCGCTGCCTGCACTTCGACCAGCTTTGGGCTGTACTGGCCGAGAGTGCCCGAGGTGAATAGCGTGTCACCCGACGGCAATACCAGATCGCGACGACTGGTTGTGCCCGCAGTTGCAGGTGCCACATCGAGATGTTGATCGTTGCCAGCGAGCAGATCGAAGCGTGAATAGTTGTAACCCGGCACTAGCCGCTGTATCTCATCGAGCGTCGCAGTCGGATCAAACGGGCTCAGCTTCGGCTCAAGATCGTGCGCCGTAAGCCAGACCGCGTGCCGGTCTGCTTCGCCGGACTGCGCCCCGCGCGATTGCCCCATGTCTGCACGTGTCCCGTTGCCAAAAGGAACAAGCTTGCGGACTTCCGCGCCCATGTGATCCGCCAGACGGACTATCAGTTCGAAGTCGGTTCGCACGCCGGAGACATCGCCGGCTTTCTTCACGGTCTGCAGATCACCGTAGCTGTTTGTCACGGTGCCTGCCTTCTCATAGAGGTTCGCAGCTGGCAGGACAACGTCTGCAAGCATGGCGGTCTCTGTCAGGAACATGTCCTGCACAACAACGAAAGTGTTCTTTAGCGTAGCCGCGTCAACGCCGAAACGTTGCACAGGATTCGATCCGACTACATAGAGCGCTTTCAGATCTCCGCGCGCCGCGGCGTCAAACATTGCCACCAGATCGAGGCCGGTGGTCGCGGGTAGGCGGTCGCCATAGTCTTCGCGATAAGTCTCGCTGGTCACAGGGACGTAACCCGGCAGCAGATCGGGCAGCAGGCCCATATCAGCCGCCCCGCGCGAGTTCACGTAGTCGCTCGTCAGCGCGAGTTTCGCGCCAGGCAGGCTCTTGGCGAACGCGACCAGCGCATCGATTCCTGCGGCGCGAACTTCGCTGCCGAAGACAATCAGCAGATTTGCCTCGCCACGCAGCGATTCGCGGAACGAGTTGGCTTGCTCGCCGAGTCCTGCTTCTGAGGCACCACCCAGAAATGAAGCCAGTGTTCCGTATTGCTCCTCACGGATGTGCAGCGTGGTCTTCGCCTGCCGTTCCAACTTGATCTGGCGATGATTCGCGATATAGATGCGCGTGCGGTTATGGCGCGTGTTCGTGCGTAGTGCCCACGCCAGCATGGGGTGCTGCTCTGTTGGATCTCCGCCGACCAGCAGAATCGCCGGAGCTTTCTGTGCATCGCGCAAGCTGGCGGTGCGATCCTTTTCGCCGCCAAGCGCGCGGACGAAGCGTACATAGTCTGCCGTGCGGTGGTGATCGATATTGTTGGTGCCAAGAACCGTTCGCGCAAATTTCTGCAGTAGGTAGTTTTCTTCGTTCGTAGTGCGATTCGAGCCGATAACACCGACGCTGGCGCCGCCGTGCGTGTCGCGCGCCTGCTTCAATCCGTTGGCGGCAGCTTCCAGTGCCTGCTCCCATGTCACGGCGATCAGCTTGCCGCCCATCCGAACCAGAGGCTGTGTCAGGCGCTGCTCGTTGTTCGCAAAATCGAACGCATAGCGTCCCTTCACGCAGAGAAAGTCATCGTTGATCCCGCTGCGGTCGCGATTGTCGCCCCGAACAATCTCCATGCCGGTGCCGCTGCGGCGCACGCCGAGCGTCGTCTTGCAGCCATCTCCGCAGTGCGTGCAGACGGTGGCGACGTGGTTCATCTCCCAGGGGCGCGTCTTGTAGCGGTAGGTGTCAGAGGTCAGCGCGCCGACCGGACAGGCGTCAATGCACATGCCGCACTCTTCGCAATCGAGCCTGTCGGGCTGGCCCTGCTCCTGCACGTTCGGCGCAATCACGGCGCCCACGCCGCGGTTCTGTATGCCGAGCGCCCACACGTCCATGCCTTCGCCGCACATACGAATGCAGCGATAACAAAGGATGCAGCGCGGACGATCGAAGTAAACGACCGGCGACCATTGCTGTTCTTCGCGGTGCGCCTTGATCTCGATGTACTTGGACTCGGGCGCCCCGTACTTGAACGTCATGTCCTGCAGCTCGCACTCACCGCCGGCGTCGCACACCGGGCAATCAAGCGGATGATTGCCGAGCAGTAACTCGACAGTCGCTTTGCGAGCTTGCTTGATCTCTTCGGTTTCCGTCAGCACGACCATGCCTTCGGTTACGGGAGTGGTGCAGGCTGTCTGCAGCTTCGGCATCTTCTCGATACGCACGACGCACATGCGGCACGCCGCCTGAAGTGAGAGGCCGGGGTAATAACAAAACGCTGGGATCTCGATGCCGGCTTTCTTGCATGCTTCAATCAGCAGCGTGCCCGCGGGCGCCTTCAACTGCTTTCCGTCGACTGTGAAACTTACGTCTGCCATATCTATGCCGTCACCAGTTCCACCAGATCGCTCTTCGCCTTGGGCGGTGCGGTTTTCAAATAGTCTTCAAATTCCTGCCGGAACTTCGTCACAAAGGCGATCATCGGCATCGCCGCGGCATCGCCAAGTGGACAGAACGTCCGCCCCATCATGTTCTCGGCGAGGTAACGAATGTTGTCGATGTCTTTCAGGTTGCCGCCGCCCGCGTGATAACGCGTCAAGGTTTTCTGCAACCAGTCCGTGCCTTCCCGGCAGGGGATACACCAGCCGCAACTCTCATGCGCATAGAACTTGATGGTGCGAAGAGCGAACTGAACAATGGAGACCGTCTCATCAAGGACCACAACTCCGGCGGAACCGAGCATCGTGCCGGCCTTGGCACATTGATCAAAGTCCATCCCGATGTCGATCTCGCTGGCTTTCAAGATTGGCGTCGACGATCCGCCGGGCACGACACCCTTCAATTGCTTGCCGCCGGGGATGCCGCCGGCCACCTCATAAATCATCCTTTTGAGGCTGTAGCCCATCGGCAGTTCATACACGCCCGGCCGCTCAACATGCCCCGAGAGCGAAAACAGCCGGGTACCGCCATTGCGCTCTGAACCGATCTTCGCGTACTCCACGGCGCCCATCAGCAGCGCGTGTGGCACAGACGCGATCGTCTCTGCATTGTTGATCACGGTTGGTCCGCCGTAGAGGCCGACGACGGCGGGGAACGGGGGTTTGATGCGCGGAACGCCGCGTTTGCCCTCAAGCGATTCCATCAGCGCCGACTCTTCGCCCACTTCATACGCGCCGGCACCGGTTTGCGAGATCACATCGAAATCAAACTGCGAGCCGAAGATTCCTTTGCCGAGAAAACCCTTCGCGTACGCGTCGGCGATGGCCTTCTCCATGATCTCCAGTAGGTAGCGATACTCTCCGCGCAGATAGATGAAGCCAGTCTTCGCGCCGATGGCGAGTCCAGCGATGATGGTGCCTTCGATAATCGCGTGCGGATCGTGCAGAAAAATCAGATGGTCCTTGCACGTGCCGGGCTCACTCTCGTCACCGTTCACGAGTACATATTTCGGTTTCGCGCTCTGCTTCGGCACGAATGACCACTTCAAACCGGTGGGGAAGCCGGCGCCGCCGCGCCCGCGCAGGCCCGACGCCTTCATCTCGGTGATGATCCACTCTGACCCATTTTCAATTGCTTTGCGAGCAGACTGGTATCCATCCATCTCGAGATATTTTTCGATGTCGGCGGCACCCTTACCAAAGCGCCGCGACACAACTCTCACTTCATCGGGATGAGAAACGAGTGTCGGCATCTATACGCTCCGTCCCGGCTTGTCGGGTGTAATTGTTTCTCCGGCCTTGCGCGCATACGCATCAAGCACCGCGCTCATTTTCTCCGGTGTCAGATTGTCGTGGTAGTCGTAGTTGACCTGCACAGCCGGCGCCCAACTGCATGCGCCGATACACTCCACCTCTTCAAGAGAAAACACGCCATCAGGAGTTCTCTGCTTGTGTCCGATCCCCAACAGGGCGCTGCAGTGGGCCATCAACTCATTCCCGCCGCGCAGCATGCAGCTGATGTTGGTGCATACCTGGACGTGGAATTTTCCGACCGGCTTCGTCCTCAAGAGCGAGTAATACGAGAGAACGTTCCGCACGTCGAGCGGAGTGATCCCAATCCGCCGCGCGATCTCTTCAACCACCGCGTCAGAGATATAGCCGACCTCATCCTGCGCATACAGCAGCATAGGAACAAGCGCCGACCGGCGTACCGGATACAGCGTTATCAGCTTGTCGAACCGCGCGGCCAGCGCCGGCGAAAAAATCGTGTTTGCTGTCTCCGCCATGCTCTCCCTTACTTCATCGCATATAGCGCGCGAGCCAGTCGCTCGGCTGCCATATCCATTTGCTCAACGCTCTCATCTTCCAACTGAATCATGCCGTCTTCGAGCAACTTAAACCTACCGTCTGGCATTCCGTTCGGTTTCCAGATGCCTGCGCCACTCGCGAAATCCAGCCGTAACTCCACAACTTTCTGGCCGCGACGGATCAGAATATCTCTGCCGCCGATCTCCACGTGCGCGGCGTCTTCGCCCAGATGCTGTAATCCATGCGCTGCAACGTAACTGCGCAGCAGGGAAGCAAACGACGTCCACAACTCCTCGCGTACCACTTGCGCACTGGGCTGGGCGACGGTCACCTATCTATCGATCTCGCCGAGCACGATGTCAATGGACCCAATCACCGCGACCACATCGGCCAGCAATTTGCCGACACACATCGTCTCCAGCGCCTGCAGCGTCGCAAACGAAGGATTGCGCATGTGCACCCGGTAAGGCTTCGCCGTCCCATCCGACACAACGTAGTAGCCCATCTCACCCCGAGGCGACTCAATCGCCTGGTACACTTCGCCCGCCGGCACCGCAAAACCCTCAGTAACAATCTTGAAGTGATGGATCAACGACTCCATCTGCGTCTTCATCTTCTCTCGCTCGGGCAACACAATCTTCGGCGCGTCGGCAACAATCGGTCCGCCCGGCATTCCGTCCAGCGCCTGCTGGCAAATTTTCACGGATTCGCGCATTTCTTCCATGCGAACCACGTATCGCGCCCACACGTCACCGTCTCGTGAAACCGGCACGCGGAACTGAAACTTCTCATAGCCGGAGTACGGCATATCGCGGCGTAGATCCCAATCCACTCCGCTCGCACGCAGCGGCGGGCCGGTGACGCCGAGCGCAATCGCATCCTCAGGAGAAAGGTAACCGACGCCTTTGGTCCTGCCGACCCAGATAGGATTCCCGCTCAGCAGGTTTTCGTACTCATCGATCTTCGACGGCATGATCTTCAGGAAGTTCCGCACACGATCATAGAAATCGAGCGGCGGCTCCATCGACAATCCGCCGATGCGGAAGTACGAAGTCATCATGCGCTGCCCTGAAACACCCTCGAAAATGCGCAGAATCTCTTCGCGTTCGCGGAAGCAGTAGAGGAACACCGTCAGCGCACCGATATCCATTGCATGCGTTCCGAGCCATATAAGGTGCGAATTCAGTCGCGTTAATTCGTTCAACAACACGCGCAGGTAGACGGCGCGTTCGGGAATCTCGAGCGCGAGCAGTTTCTCCACTGCGAGCACGTAGCAGAGGTTGTTCGACATCGGGCTCAGGTAATCAATGCGGTCAGTCAGCGGAACGACCTGTTGATAGAACTTCGCCTCGCAGGTCTTTTCGATTCCGGTGTGCAGGTAGCCGATGTCAGGCGCACACTTCAGGACGATCTCGCCATCAATTTCCAGCACCAAACGCAACACCCCGTGCGTGGACGGATGCTGCGGCCCCATGTTGAGAACCAGGGTGTGGTCGGCAATCGGATCGACATGCAGCAATCCCGCCGCGTCGGGAACAACGCCGGCTTCTTTTTCGATCTCGATGGGGTCGTGAGGAATAGTCGGCATCAGCGATAGCCCTCCACCGGATAGTCTTTGCGCAACGGGTGACCTTCCCACTCTTCCGGCAACATGATGCGGCGCAAATCGGGGTGCCCGCCAAAACGCACACCGAACAGATCAAAAATCTCGCGCTCGTAAAAGTTCGCTGACGGCCATACAGGGGTGATGGAGTCGACGACGGGGTCGACGGAATCAGCCAGCACAACCAGCCGAACTCGCTGCTTCATTGAGTGCGAGAGAATGTGATACGCCACGCGAAATCGCGGCTCATCCGGAGCAAGGTCGACACATGTCACATCTTCGAGGAAGTTGAAACCGGCATCGCGCACCAGCCTGGCCGCAGGCACAATTGATTCGCGCACGATCGTCAGCGTCAATTCGTCGCGGTCAAACTTGGCCGCAGTGACTACGTCAGGCGCGCCACCGCGCAAGGCGGCTATTGCGGCATTCGCTGCGTGTGTTGCTAGAACTGCCGCTTTGTCCTGCTCCGGTCCCATTTAGAGGTCCGCCTTGTCTTCGCCCCAGTCGAGCACGCCCTTCTTCACGACGTAAAGCAAGCCGACCACTATGAAGCCGAGATACACCAGCATCTCCCAGAAGCCGAACAGCCGCGAACCTGTAATCGCCGGCAGCCGCCGGTAAATGACTGCCCAAGGCAGCATGAAGACTGCCTCTACATCGAACAGAATAAACAGCATCGCGACCATATAGAAGCGCACCGAAAAGCGCCCGCGGGCGTCGCCGGTTGCTTCGATACCGCACTCATAGGTCGCGAGCTTTGTCTTGGAATCGCGGTGCTTGCCGATCTTCCAGGACAGGACGACGATTGCCGCGCCCATGCCGACAGCTGCCGCGATTTGCAGCACGAGCGGCAGATAGTTCCAAAAGTAGTTGATTGGCTGCATATCGGTTGAGAAGAAGGAGATACCAGCCCCGCGCATCCCTCACTCCGACTCTATGGTCGGCCTGAAACGCTGTCAAGCCGCGGGCCCCGCGCTGCCTGTGTGATGCACAACTGCAGGGAATCAATTCCGGCGCCTGCTTTGCTGAGAGCAGGTGTTCCCGATTTGAACTTTAGCCCAAAGCGGGCCGCATATCTGGATTAATTTCCAGCGTTCTGACAGAAGAACGGCGGTCCGAAGGATACTGCGGATGAGGGCGATAGACATTGCGTCACAAGGCAACGAGAGCATGAAGCAGGCAGTAATTGACGGCACTTCGCGCGATTACGATTCGCACGATGGTGCAGTAGATATCGCGCTCAGCCGCGACGAGCTTCACCGTGTATTCAGCGTTCATACCTCGAATGACTCGCGCGGGGCAGCCGCGAAGATGGCTCCAAAGCGGACCCTCACCCCACGGGAAGAGCGGGCCTTCCTGATTCTCAATCACGCGATGGAATATCTCTTGGCCCGGGTGCCAATAAGCGGGCCCGATACGATTCTCGCTGACATCCAGCACAGCGACATTCATGCAGCAGCGATATTGGCGCGCGCGAGCCGCGAGCTTTTTGTGCCAACGACGGAATCCCTCCCCCAGAATGCACCCCGCGTCCGCTTCAGAGAACGGCTGCGCGGGATGGCCACGCGTCTCGGCTTGTGGCACGCAGGGAAGTAAGCCGAGTGATACCTTTACGATGAAATGAAGCTGCTGCTTAACGGAAACCTGCGCGACTTTCCCGCGCTCGATGCACAACCAACAATCGCCGCACTGGTGCAGGCGCTCGAACTCGCAGAAGATCGCGTTGCTGTCGAACATAACGGCGATATTGTTCCGCGCGGAACCTGGCAATCAACTCGTCTGACCGAGAATGACAAGCTTGAAGTAGTCCACTTCGTCGGCGGAGGCAACTGACTCCGCACGCTTCGCACTCGCTCAACTCCGCCTTTATGTTCGATTGGGCGCGCAATGTGCGCGGTGCCTAGTTCATGCGACCGGCTCGTCTGCTTATCACCAGCATCGCAACAAACAATCCTGCCGCGGGAATTGCCAGCACCGGGATAGCCCGCCGAAATCCCTGTTGCGTTTTTGCCGGAGCATCCGCCACGCTATCTTTGCAGGCACTGCAGCCTTGTGCTCGCGCTGCTCCCATTGGCAGTAAGCAGAGAAACACCGCAGCAAGGCGCCACAGTTTCATTGGAAATAGACCAGCATTCCGAAAAGAAAGATCCAAAACAGACCCATCGTGTGCCAGTACCACGCACTGCAGTCAACAGCGATCTGCCGAATCTCCAGCCGCTTTGCCGCATACAGCGCCCAGAAAGCTCCGACCATTGCGAAGATTCCGATCAGCAGGTGTAGCCCGTGTGCGCCGGTAATCAGGTAGAAGAAATGACTCGCTGGATTCGACGCGAAGAAGATGCCCTCTGTCTGAAGCTGCTTCCACGCTATCCACTGCCCGCCGAGAAACACCGAGCCGAGAACCGACGTGATCACAAGCCACGGAACAGCGCGACGCATCGTAGGACGCCCGAGTCCGAGCCACTCTTCCAGCACATCGTTTTCGCGGAACATCTGCCGACGCGCCATCTCCATCGTCACACTGCTCAGCAGAATGACCGCGGTATTCAGCCACAAAATTGGAGGAATCGAGAGCGGGTGCCAGTCGAGAATGTATTGATTGCGCGCGTCGATGTGGCCCGTTGTCTGGCGCACGAAGAAGGCGCTGATAATCGCGACGAAAAACATCATGTCGCCTGCGAGTGCGAAGAACAGTCCTAAGCGATAGCGGCCCAGCAACTCACGCGGTCCGCGCCGACCCGGCGGGCGATTCTCCCAGTTCTCGCCGTCTCCACCGCCGCCAGTCGGGCGACGATCCATCGGTGGACGGCCACCAAAACCAGGCTCTTTCCGCTCTACCTCGACCGGGGTGCGAGTGACGGTAAGTGGCATCGCAGAACTCCTCGAATGCTGCTCAGTTTACTCCTGTTCGGGTGGCGGTTCCCACTGTCCTTTGAAATCTCGTCCCGCGTGTCGAACGCCATATTCGTCGGGCGAACAGTGCACCGCCGGTATTTCGCCCAAGGCAGGCGGGAGCCACTCCAGCGTGGTCGCAGCCCACGGATTGCTCCCGGCAGGGCTGCCCTGTTTCAGGCTGTGAAAAACATTTGTCAAGAAAAGCATCTGTGCCGCCGCCAACACAAACACCCAGGCGGATATCCAGCGATGCAAGGGGATAAGGTGGGCGAAGGTTCCGAGAGAACCGGTTAACTGGGAGAAGTGTCGTGGTTCGCCGGCCATTCCGGCGAAGTGCATCGGGAAAAACGCGAGGTAAGCCGAAACCAGTGTCAGCCAGAAGTGCCACCGGCCGAGCCGCTCATTCATCAGTCGTCCGTTAAAGAACGGGAACCAGTAGTGCGTCGCGGCGAAGAGCCCGAAAACAGCAGCCATTCCCATGATCAGGTGGAAGTGTGCAACAACGAAGAAAGTATTGTGCAGGTATGCGTCCAGATTCGGCTGCGCCAGCACCGGCCCTGTCAGTCCGCCAGAAACGAAGAACGAAATGAACCCCAGCGTAAACAGCATGGCCGCTGGAATATGTCCGCCATTGCGTTGCAGGCCGCCGCGCGCCAGAGTGCCGAGCCACGCCAGCACCGTCGCCGAAGAAGGCAGCGCGATGGCCATCGTAGTAAGTGCAAACGCGGTGCTGGCATAGGGATTCATTCCGCTTACGAACATGTGATGGCCCCATACCATGAATCCCAGCAGGCCTATCAATATGGTTGTCGCGATCATGCCGCGATAACTTGGCAGCCGCCGCCGGGTGAAATTCATCACCAGCATCGACGCCAGACCCATGCCGGGCAGGATGGCAATGTAGACCTCAGGATGGCCGAAGAACCAGAAAAGATGGAGCCACAGCAGCGGCGAACCATCGCCTCGGCGCGCCAATAGCTGGCCGTTTACAATTTCGCTCGCCGGCACGAAGAAACTTGTACCGCAATGCCGGTCGCAGAAAAGCATCACCAATGCCGCGAAAAGCACGCTGAACGCGAGCAGCGTCGACAGTGCGCTGACGAACCAGGCCCAGACCGTCAGGGGCATGCGGCCCATCGTCATGCCCGCGCAACGCCGCCGCACCACAGTCGTCAGCATGTTGACTGCGGCCATCGAGGAGCCGATACAAAACAACGCGATGCTGGCCAGCCAGAGGTCCATGCCTAGGCCCTGGCCTGGGCCGGTGGAAGCGATCGCCGAGAATGGCGGATAGCTTGTCCAGCCCGAAATCGGCGCTCCGCCCCGTACAAAAAACGCGGAAATGAGCACGGTAAAAGCGGCAAAAGTGGTCCAAAATGACGCTAAATTGATGGCTGGAAAGGCCATTTCGCGCGCACCGACCTGTGCCGGCAAAACCAGGTTGCCGAAACCGTTCTGAGGCGCAGTTGTGAGCACAAAAAAGATCATCATTGTGCCGTGCATCGTGACCAGTGCGAGGTAGTCCTCAGGCTTGATGACGCCCCAGAAGGGAAGCTTGACGTCTGGCCATGCCAGATGCAGACGCATCACGACTGACAGCAGGGTGCCGACGGCAACGGCGACGAGAGACAACAGGAGGTATGAGATCGCAACGTTCCGGTGGTCGCGCGAGAACGGAGACCAGCCCGACCGCCGGGCGGCTGCAGGAGCGAAGGCGGCTTCGTCTTTCATTTGGCGCGCCCCGTAAGCCAGTGCTCGAAGTCTGCTTCGCTGACCACGCGCAACTGTGCCTGCATCCTGTAGTGGCCCAGGCCGCAGACCTGAGAGCAGACGATGGGGTAAACGCCAATCACATCTGGAGTGAAATGAACGTGCAGCGTAGAGCCGGGGAGCGCGTTCTGCTTCACGCGCATTCCGGGAATGAAGAACCCATGGATGACGTCGAGTGCTCGTAGTCGAACATCAACCTCACGATTAACTGGAAGCACCAGTTCGCTGGTCACGCGATCATCTGCCGCGCGCGAATCCCTTCGATCGAGACCGAGAGGATTGCCGGCCGCGGCATCCACCAATTCCGGCCGTGTCGTGCCGAAAGTCGCGTCAGGTCCGGGGTAGCGGAAATACCAG
>DATMOZ010000160.1:0-14793 GCA_035567995.1 Acidobacteriaceae bacterium | reverse complement strand
AAGCTCGGAACCGGAGTCCTTTAGACACGGAATTCCGATCGGTTTCTGTGCACTTCTTCTTAGGCAATTGCTAACACTGAAGCAATTGTTATGCCGAAACTGTAACTTGAGTGGTGTCTATCGCTTACCCAGAGGCAAGGGAGAGCACACAGCGGCGCATGAGCTCGACAGGACGCGCGACAAATGGGAAGCTCTAATGCCCGTGCTGCTGGTGATTCTCGATCTGCGTTTCGACTTCGCCCGCCGCAACCACGGCGCGAACAAAGAACGCGATCCCGAGCGCGAAGCAGAAAGCCGCCGCCACGTAATGGTGCGGGTTGATCCCGAACACACATCCCACCAGGAAAGAAACAGCAGACAGCACAAAAAGAGTCCACATCTTCATGCCAGCCACTTTACCAAATTCAGAACCTTGACAAAACCATCACAAAACCACACCCATGCGTACCCACTTCCCGCATAAGTCCAGACCAAAGTACAGACCTGTGCACCCTTCCGCGCACACGTAAAGTCTCTGCCCTCAAGACTTTAGTACCTAAAGTACGGGGGGAGGGGGGTGTACCACCTGCTACCGCAAAAGGTATATTGGCGTCACAGACTCAGGAGAAAATAATTCCGCGAATGAAGACCCGCCAGTTCGCCCGCTTTGCCCTGCCTGCAATCGCCACTTTTGCCCTCACCGCCAACGCCATCGCTGAAGAAGGAATGTGGACCTTCGACAATCCCCCCACCAAACTCCTCCAGCAGAAATACAACTTCACCCCGACAAAAGAGTGGCTCGATCACGTCCGCCTTTCCAGCGTGCGCCTCAATGACGGGGGCTCCGGCAGCTTCGTCTCACCCAACGGCCTCCTGCTGACAAATCACCACGTCGCGCGCGGCCAGTTGCAGAAAAATTCCACGCCGGAACACGACTACATCGCAAACGGCTTCTACGCCGCGACTGAAGCCGACGAAATCAAATCGCCCGACCTCGAAGTCAACGTTCTCGTCTCGATGGAAGACGTCACCAAACGCGTGCAATCCTCAGTAAAAGCCGGTGTTAAAGACGCAGAAGCGCTCAAAGCACGCCAGGCAGTCATCGCAGAAATCGAAAACGAAAGCACCAAACAGACCGGACTCCGCTCCGACGTCGTCACGCTTTATCAAGGCGGCGAATACTGGCTCTATCGCTACAAGAAGTACACCGATGTCCGCATCGTCTTCGCACCCGAGCAGCAGACAGCATTCTTCGGCGGCGATCCCGACAATTTCACCTTTCCGCGCTACGACCTCGACATGGCGCTGTTCCGCGTCTACGAAAACGGCAAGCCGATCCACTCGGACAACTACCTCAAGTGGAGCGCCAAAGGCGCAGCCGAAAACGATCTCGTCTTCGTCAGCGGGCATCCCGGCTCGACTGAACGTGACGACACCGTCGCGCAACTTACCGCCACGCGCGATAGCTACGATCCCGCAGTACTCAAGTTGCTGCGGCATCGTATCGCAGTGTTGAAGGAGTACGCCGCGCAAGGCTCTGAACCGGCGCGTCAGGCCGCATCACTCATCTTCGGTCTTGAGAACGGCCGCAAAGTTTACGAGGGCCGCATCGACGGTCTCCACGAAAAGGAAGTATTCAACAAAAAGGTCGCCGAAGAAACCGGCTTCAAGCAGAAGGTCGCGGCAAATGCCGACTGGCAGAGCCAATTCGGAAACGCGTGGGATGAGATTGCCTCGGCAACAGCGAAGGAAACCGCACTTGAGCCGCAGCTGCTCTTCCGCCGCACCGATTCAACCCTCTCCGGCTTCGCCGTTTCTCTCGTGACGCTCGCGACAGAGGTCAAAAAGCCGGACGCAGAGCGTCTTCCCGGCTATCACGAATCCCAACTCGAAGGCTTGAAGTTCCGCCTCTCTTCGCCTGCTCCTGTTTACCCTGGCCTCGAGATCGCCCGCATGACAGGCAGCCTGCAGGAAGCCTTGGCGGAACTCGGTCCTAACGATCCATGGGTTAAGGCGGTTCTTGACGGTCGCACTCCATTAGTGGCCGCGCGCTACTACATCGACGGCACAAAGATGGCTGATCCAGCCACGCGCAAAGCTCTGCTCGACGGGGGCCAGTCCGCAATCGAAGCCTCCACCGATCCGCTCATCCTGCTCGCGCGCAAGCTCGATCCGATGAGCCGTGAAATGAACAAGACGCTGGACGAACAAATCAATAGTGTTCTTACGCAGGCTGGCGAGAAGCTTGGCAAGGCGCGCTTCCTCGTCTACGGCAAAGAACGCTATCCAGACGCAACCTTCACGCTTCGCCTCAGCTACGGAACTGCAACTGGCTATCCGATGAACGGCACGATCGCCCCATATAAGACGACGATGTATGGCTTATATGATCGTTCGGCCAGCTTTGATAATAGTGTTCCGTTCAATCTGCCGCCGCGCTGGGTCGATGGCAAGTCGAAGCTCGACCTCAAGACACCAATGGACTTCGTAACCACGAATGACATCATTGGTGGAAACTCCGGTTCCCCGGTCATAAACCGCAATGCGGAGCTGGTCGGCCTCATTTTCGACGGCAATATCGAATCACTCGCGGGCGACTTCGTCTACGATGGCACCAGAAATCGCGCGGTCGCCGTCCATAGCGTCGCGATGATCGAGGCCCTTCGCAAGCTCTACGGCGCCGACAAGTTGGCTGACGAACTCGAAGGATCAAGATAATTCACCCGTGGCTCGTGCAGACGGCGCGAGCCACGACTACACTGAGCTTGAGAGAGGAAGCTATGCCCGCAAATATGCTCTTCGAGAATTTGGAAGCCCGTATCGCGCCGTTCAACCTGTTAAAGCACCCGTTCTATCAGGCGTGGTCGGCGGGTGAATTAACCGAAACAGACCTGCGCGAGTACGCGGCAGAATATTGGCACGCTGTCTCCGCCTTCCCCACCTATCTCAGCGAATTTCATGCGCAATTGCCAGACGCAGAACTGCGCCGCACCGTATTGATGAACCTGATCGACGAGGAAGGGATTGGCTCGCGTGATGGCCGCGCTCACAGCGACATCTGGATGGACTTCGCAACCGGCATGGGCGCGGATGCGAATGAAGTACGCGCTCGCGAGATCAACGCAGAGACGCGCGCCCTCATTGCGGCGTTCCGCCAAATGATGCGCGAACATCCGGCATCGGCGCTCGCTGCGCTCTACGCCTATGAGTCCCGTGTTCCAGAGATCGCCCGCACGAAGGCTGAAGGCTTAGCTAAGCATTATGGTGTGGACGACGCGACGAGACGTTATTTCACCCTGCACGAAAAGGCGGATGTGTTCCACGCGCGGATCTGGCAGGAAGCCTTAAAGGCAGAGGTCAGTGGCGACGCGGCCGCAGAGGAATGCGCCTGCGATGCGGCGGAGAAAGCGGCCCGCATGCTATGGTCCTCGCTCGATGGCGTTGAGCGCAATCGTCAGGAACGAAAGAAGCAGCAGGCGTAACTTACGGGTGGATGATGCTAGAGGCTGCAGCGCTGCTTTGTTCACCTGCGGCCTTTAATTTGCGCCTTCGCAGCATATCGCTGATGCGAACTTCGCATAGCGTGAAGGCCAGCGCTATTACGATGCCAAGCGAAACCTCGAAGAAGCGGTGCATTGCCATGACTGCGGTCGAGGTGGTGTGCGCCACGAGAGTAATGATCGAAACCGTCACGCCGCTCAGGCGACCGGCGGTACCGAGATTGAAGGCCCAGCACACAACCATCGACAGGAAGATTCCGACCGCATAGATCAGCAGGTTTCCGTTCCAGAGGCTCGCGCATGCCCATCCGAACACGCCGCCGATGGCTGTCCCTATGAGACGGTCGCGCGATGCGTCGACGGTCGCGCCGAGTTCCGATTGCATCACCACAACCGCACTGATGGCAGCCCAATATCCTTCCCGCAATCCGAACTTGCGCGTCAGCCAGTAGCAGAAGGCAGCTACCACACTTGTGCGAAGTCCCTGCCAGGCTCCCATGCGTGCGCGATGCAGCAAGCCTTCACGCCATGAAAGTTCTCCTGATTGTGCTGTGGTCGCCACTCTTTTCCTTGCTTCGTGCGTTTATATGTTCGCCGACAGGAGTCTTCCGGCAATGGCAAGCATCGTTTCGGGATCAACCGGCTTTTCAAGAATCTTGTACTGCACCTTGCGCGCTTTTTGAATCAGAACGTCAGCCACGACTGAGTACAAAACGTAGTGTGACAGTCTGAATCTCGTGCACATAGATCAATTGCAAAATCTCCGCCGTTCTAGGTTAAGACAGTTTCCCATTCTCTGCGCCTACGTCGCGGATACTCCCCGCTTCGCTTGACCCATCAGAGCCAAGCGCGACCCACCAAACACGATCCGATTTTCTGAGTGGCAGCTAGCGCATCATTCCACATATCGCCCGAGCCACGCCGAATCTCCATGGTGCGATGCGTCTCGTGCCTCACAGATGACTCGCTGGATGGAGGGCGAGCCGTTCACAAAAGTTTGAACATGCGTAAGCAGAGCTACTGATACGACACTTCCGCGAACTAGGGGCTTTCATATAAAACGGTTGCAACTCTATTTGTCTATCTCCTGAGGCTTTCACACATGTCGTTTCGTCGCGCTGTTCCATTTTTCTCGTTGTTGCTTATGGTTTTCGCCATCGCAGGCGCATTAGTTGCGCAAGAGTCCACTGAGAAAACGATCGCCGGCTCGGCCGATAAGGCGACAAAACCCGAGCCTGACCCGGCACCCGTCACGACGCATCACGAGATCCACTTGCGCGGAAAGTTGATTAAGTACACGGCAACTGTCGGGATGATGCCACTTAAGAACGAAAAGGGCGAGACTGAAGCCCGCATGTTCTACATGGCGTACACGCTCGATCAGGCCGACAACGATCGCAGCAAGCGTCCACTGACATTTACATTTAATGGCGGTCCCGGCTCAGCGTCCGCGTGGCTGCACCTGGGAGCGATTGGACCACGGCGGGTAAAGATGCAGACTGAAGGCTTCATGCCGCCTCCTCCGTATCAGCTCGTCGATAATGAATCAACTTGGCTCCCACAGACAGATCTTGTTTTTATCGATCCGATCGGAACTGGTTATAGCAAAGCACTAAAGCCCGAGAACATGAAGAAGTTTCTCGGTCTGCGCGGCGACACTGCAGCAGTCGGCGATTTTATCCGTCTGTATCTCAGCCGCTATGAACGCTGGTCGTCGCCATTGTTTCTCGCCGGCGAAAGTTACGGAACGACGCGCGCCTCAGCGCTCTCCGGTTATCTCCTTCAGCGTGAAGGAATTGCGTTCAACGGTGTCATTTTGCTCTCCACCGTGCTCAATTTCGAGACGCTGGAATTTGTTCCTGGAAACGATTTGCCGTACGAGCTCTATTTGCCGACATATACGGCAACCGCCTGGTATCACCACAAGCTCGATCCGTCGATCGGCGATTTGCAAACCGCTTTGCATCAATCCGAAGAGTTTGCGCGTACGACCTATGCCGATGCGCTTTCAAAGGGCAATCGCTTAACACCAGATGAGCGTTCCAAGGTGATCGACGGGGTGGCGCGGTTAACCGGCCTGAGCAAGCAGTACATCGATGAAAGCGATCTGCGTGTAGACGAGTCACATTTCACCAAGGAGCTGCTGCGTAAGGAGCGCCTGAACGTCGGCCGGCTGGACAGCCGGTTCACCGGAATTGAAGATCCATTGATCAATGCGGCGAGCTCGAGCGACCCGACTGAGACTTCCATTCGCGCGCCGTTTGCCTCGTGCTTCAATCAGTACATTCGCACCGAGTTAAATTGGAAGACTGATGACAAGTATTACTTGCTCGGTGGGGGGTTCAAATATGACGATTGGGACTGGGGCAGCGCCCGCGGCGGCTATCCAAATGTGAGCGAGTCTCTGCGCACTGCATTCGCCGAGAACCGCTACATGAAGTTGTTCGTCGCTTCGGGATACTACGATCTTGCGACGCCCTATTACGCGACGCAGTACACTCTGGCCCACCTGGGATTGCAGCCACAGGAAGTGAAGAACATAACCACAGGCTATTACGAAGCCGGGCACATGATGTACCTGCAAGACAGGTCCCTGATCAAATTGCACGATGACGTTGCAGCCTTTATCAGCGGCGCGTTGGAGCAGCAGCAATAGCACCAGCCTCGAGATGAAAAGAGCCGCTATTGCGCGGCTCTTTTCTATGGTCGCAATATCTCTGAAAGGTGACGGGCTCGAACTGCAGTATTCTGCCACACCTGTTCGCGGCAACTGAAGCCATTTGTAACAAACAGAGTATCTTTTTCCATCGCGCGAACGGCGGGAAGCAGGCCTCTCTCAGCGAGCGCCTGCGAGATGTCGAATTTATCCTTTTCAAATCCGAACGGACCGGCCATTCCGCAACAGCCGGAATCGAGGATGTCGACCGTAGCGCCCGTCGCGCGCAGCAGCGCGAGGTCCTCCTTCATATGAGGTTTTTGGTGGCAATGACCATGCACCAGGTAGCGGGCGGTCGCTTTCTGCGGCGGGCGAAAATCCTTTGCGCGGCGCGTCAGGAATTCGCCAAGCAAGAATGTCTGCGAGCGAAGTCGCGCGGCGCTTTCGTTATTGGGCAGCAGGCCCGTCATCTCTTCTCTGAAAACTGTGGCACAACTTGGCTCCAGCACAACAACCGGAGTTCCGTCTGCGATTTCGTTGCGGAGTACGTCGAGCACATGCAGTAAGTAACGCTTCGCCTGGGCGAGGAACCCGAAATCGTAGAGTGGCCTGCCGCAGCAGACATGCGCAAGCGGCACTGAGACATGAAATCCCGCTTCGGTCAGAACCGCGTACGCTGCGTGCGCCGCTTCCGGGTGGAAGTAATTGTTCCAGGTATCCGGCCACAGCACGACCTTCCTCTCGTTGCCGGTCGCAGACGCTAAACGTCGCATCGTCCGCTGGAAAGAATGAGTTGCGAAGCGAGGAATCTCGCGTTGCGGAGCGATACTTAGCGTCGCTTTCAATGCATCCCGCACGATCGGTGTAGTGCCTGCCAGGTTCGCGAGTCGCGGCGTGTTCGAAGCGAGGTCGGCCCATCGATCCATGAAGCCAAAGGCATACGCATATAGCGGGCGTGCTTTCTTTTCGTAATAGTGTGCGAGAAATTCTGCCTTGTACGTTGCCAAATCGACGTTGACCGGGCACTCGTGCTTACAGGCTTTGCAGGAGAGGCATAGATCGAGAGCTTCCTTGACGGACTCATTCTGCCAATCGAGTTCAGCGCCCATCTTGCCTTGCAACAATTCCCACAGCAGATGTGCACGCCCACGCGTCGAGTGCTTTTCTTCGCGCGTCGCCATGTAGCTCGGGCACATCGTTCCAGCTGTTTCTTTGCGGCAGGCACCGACGCCGACACAACGCAACGTCGCGTGCGCCATCGAACCATGATCTTCAGCAAAAGAGAAATACGTTTCCGTTTTGCGCGAGGTGTAACCCGCGCCGAGCCTGAGATTTTCACTGGGGTCGTACACTGCAACCGGATCAACCAGCTTGCCTGGATTCATACAGTTCAACGGATCCCACAATTTCTTGAAGTCGCGGAAAGCCTGCATCAATTGTGGCGAAAACATCTTCGGCAGAAGTGCCGCTCGTGCCTGGCCATCGCCGTGTTCGCCTGAAAGCGAACCGCCATGTGCCAGCACGATGTCCGCGGCCTGATCGATGAACTCACGGTACTTGGCGATCCCTGCCGCAGTTTCCAGGTCGAAGTTGATCCGCAGATGTACGCAGCCCTGGCCGAAATGGCCATACATCGGACTGCGGTAGTCATACTCGCTCATCAACGCGAATAGCTGGCGCAAATAGCTGCCAAGTTTTGCCGGCGGCACCGCGGCGTCTTCCCAACCCTCCCAGCCCTCCGGCTCCCCGGGCGCGAACACTGTCGCACCCAGCGCTGATTCGCGAACGGCCCAAATTCGGCTTGACTCCAATGGGTCGGTGAACACTCGCACATCTGGTCGCTGCGGCATATCGCTCGATCTGGCAACCATTCGGTCAGCTTTGTCGCGCGCTTCTTCCGCCGACCAACCACCGAACTCCACGAGCAAGAAGCCGCGTCCGCGAGGCAGCAGCGCGATGTTGTCGATGGCAAGATCCTTGCGCCGCATGTAGTCGATCAGCAGGCCATCGAATCCTTCAAGTCCAATTGGTTTGTGCTCGAGGATTGAGGGCACTGCATCAGCGGCGATAAACGCGTCTTCGAATCCGAGAACCACCAGAGCCCGAAAAGGTGGGCTGTCGGTCAGTCTCAAAGTTGCGCCGAGTACTGTGACGCAAGTGCCTTCGCTACCAACAAGCGCGCGCGCAACGTTGAAACCTGACTCCGGCAGCAACTCATCGAGATTGTAGCCAGACACGCGACGCGGAATCTGCGGAAAGCCACGCCTGATCTCATCGGCGTTTGCATCACGCAGACGCTTCAAGCCAGCATAGATTTCGCCACGCCGTCCGCCCGCAGAGATGACGCTGGCGAACCTTTCTTCGCTGGTCGCACCCACTTCCATGCGACTGCCGTCGTAGAGCAACACGTCCAGCGACTCAACATTGTCGACGGTTTTACCGCCCATCAGCCCGTGCACGCCGCAGGAGTTGTTGCCGATCATGCCGCCGAGTGTGCAGCGGTTATGCGTCGCCGGGTCGGGCGCGAACGTGAGATGGTGCTGCTCCGCCGCTTCGCGGACACGGTCGAGCACGACTCCCGGCTGCACGCGCGCTGTCTTATCCACAGGGTCGAGCGCAACGATACCGCGCATATATTTCGAAAAGTCGAGTACGACCGCCGAGTTTGTACATTGACCAGCGAGGCTGGTGCCTGCGCCGCGCGCCAGTACGGCCGCGCCGGTTGCTCGACATGCGGCAATTGCTGCCTCCACATCCGATTCGTCGCGTGGAATCACGAGCCCGATGGGCAGTTGCCGGTAATTCGACGCGTCCGTCGCATACAGAGAGCGTGACGCGGAATCGAAACGCACCTCTCCGCGCACGCTCTGACGAAGAAGCGCTTCAAGTTCCCGAGACGCTGCGAACGCCTCGTGCGGATGCAGGCCTTCTGTGTTGCGAAGAATTGGGAACGGCGAAGCAGACACGTTAGACGCTCGCGGGAACAGCTTCAGTGTAGTCAGCATTCTGAGTCGCGTCTTGATCGGGCGTCACGTTCTTCAAGTGCATCGTTGCAGAAATGAGAATGCTCACCAGGAGGTTGATCACCAGCGCCGGTAACGCCGCGTAAGCACTGAATGTATGACGACCGATAGCAATGGTGTATACCGACGACTTCAACTGCAATGAGTACGCCATCGCCGTCCCGCTTGCAATCCCGGCGAGCCATCCGACGAGCAGCGCACGCCCGTAAAGCCAGCGCGTGAATAGACCGCAGATAACCGCAGGAAAAAGTTGGAGAATCCAGATGCCCCCGAGCAGTTGCAACTCGACGGCGTACTGCGCCGGCTGGTAGAGCACAAAAGCCAGAGCGCCAAACTTCAACAGCAGCGAAACGACTTTCGCCATCGTCGATTCAGCCCGGTGTGTCATCGGTGTGCGACAGAATTCGCCGTACAGATTCCGCGTGAAGAGGTTTGCAGCAGCGATCGACATGATGGCTGCGGGAACCAACGCTCCAATACCGATCGCGGCCAGCGAGAAGCCGGCGAACCACTCGGGGAACTGCTGCATGAAAAGTAGCGGCACAACCTGGCTTGTATCTTTTGTCTGCACTCCGGCGGCGAGTGCGACGAATCCCAGAAGCGCAATCATTCCAAGAATGATGTTGTATGCGGGCAGCAAAGCTGTGTTGCGGCGAATCACTTTTCCGCTTGCCGCGCTCAACACTCCTGTCGCCGTATGCGGATAGAGCGCCAGAGCTAACGCCGATCCGAGCGCGAGTGTTGCGTAGCCGCTATATTGCCGTGGTGCGAGCAGAATGCCGCCCGGCGGCTTATGGGTCGCGAGCGCGGTTTGGGCGGCGGCAAATATGTGTGAATATCCGCCAAAACGATGCGGCAGGACGAGGATTGCCGTTAGCACCATGATGTACAGCATCACGTCTTTTACGATTGCGATGACCGCCGGTGCGCGCAGCCCGCTGGTATATGTGTAGGCGGCCAGAATGACAAAAGCCGCGATCAGCGGCCATTCGCCCGTTACGCCCATCGCTGCTATCACCGCACGCATGCCGACCAGCTGCAGTGCGATGTACGGCATAGTCGCCAGGATGCCCGTCAGCGCGAGTGCGATTGCCAGCCATCGGCTGTTGTAGCGGCCGCGAACAAAGTCAGAAAGCGTTACGTAACCATGACGGTGACAAACCCTCCATAGTCGAGGCAACACCAGCATCATGTACGGATACGACATGATGCAGTAGGGAACAGCGAAGAACCCCGGCGCGCCCGCGCCATACATAAGCGCCGGAATGGCGATAATCGTATACGCGGTGTAAAGATCACCGCCGATCAAAAACCACGAGATCAGCGTGCCAAAGTTTCTGCCTGCAAGACCCCATTCTTCAAGTGAATGCAGATCCGCGCGCCGCCAGCGTGCCGCCCAAAACCCGGCGAACGCTACAACGATAAAGAAGAAGCAGAAAACGGCGCGAGCTTGTGCGTGGGGCATGATAGTTGACGGTCAGCGCTCACCGTAACAGAGCGCGTATCACCGATCTTGCCTCACCGATTTCCCTGGGGGTTCGGTTCTGCCCACTCGTCAATCACGATTCCCAATTCGCCCAACACTTGGATTGTCTGTTCGACATTCCGGCGGATCTTGGGTCGCAACGCCGGGGTGCTGGCCGGTGTTTCTTCGATTGCGACGACGCGGCCATAAGGCCACGCGCTTTCAGGCAGCGCAGCGAGCGCGCTCGGCAGCTCACTCAAACGGATCGTCAGAACCTCGCGGCGCGCCCCGGCAGGTCTCAACAAACCTCCCTGACCAACTGCGGACGGGTTTGCGTCCTCGTGTGTGACGCGCAGCAGCAGCGTATCTGCGTCTACCGTAACAAACGGATTCTCCCAACCGCCTCGCGTGTGAACGGTCAGGTAGCGGCTCTTTGAGGGCAGAGGTACGAGCGCAATTTCCGGGCGTGCTTCTTCTTCTGCCTTGTGAATTTCGGTCGTCGCCTGCACTTGAGAAGGCGGCGCCGTGTGTGTGCAACTGACGATCGCGGTGGCAAGGCCCCCGAGTGCCAGCAATGATAGGAGAAGGAGGGATTTCACTGACCTTAAGGATATCAGTGAGCCGATGTGAATTCACAGGTGTTTAGTCTGATTCTGCTAGCGGCCCTTCCACGTTGCGGGGCGCTTTTCGAGGAATGCTCGGGTGCCTTCCGCCTTATCGTCGGTCGCGCAGCAAAGGCCGAAGAGCGAAGCCTCCAGAAACAGCCCGTCACTCAGAGCCTGATCGTAGCCATGATGGACCGCCTCAAGAGTGTGACGAACCGCGATTGGCGCGACGGCCGCAATCGCCCGCGCAATCTCCTCTGCGCGGGGCATCAAGCGTTCCGCAGGTACGACTTCATTTACCAGGCCGATGCGCAGAGCTTCCTGTGCCGAGATGATCTCTCCTGTAAGCAGCAGTTGCAACGCTGCGCCTTTGCCGACCAGGCGTGGAAGGCGTTGTGTGCCGCCATATCCAGCGACGAGGCCGAGCTTCACCTCCGGTTGACCCAGCTTTGCGTTTTCACTGGCGATGCGCAGGGTGCAGGCGAGGGCTAGTTCACAGCCGCCGCCGAGGGCGAAGCCATTGATCGCTGCGATTACGGGCTTGCCGCATTCCTCCATCGCGGTGAAGGCGGCCTGGCCGCGTTGCGCAAGGTCTTTTCCGTTTCTGCTGTCTGCCTGCGCGAGTTCTGAAATGTCAGCGCCTGCGACAAAGGCCTTGTCTCCGGCACCGGTGATGATGACGGCGCGAATTGAGTCGTCGGTCCGCACGGCGGCGAAGACGCTCTGAAGTTCAGCGATGGTGGCCTGATTCAGTGCATTTAGGACCTTTGGCCGGTCAAATGTCAGAAAGAGGATTGCGTCGCGTTGCTCGGAGCGGATGTTTTCCAGCGTCATGGTTCGTGGCGTCCTTAGATATGGATGAACGGGCGAGTGTAGCAACCGCCGCGCAGCTTGAGCAAAGGCATCTGAGCGAGTGATACCCTCGAAAGATGATCAAGGGAATCACGCTGGTGCGCCAGACAAGCACGCCTGCGGTCTTTGACAAACTGGCGAGCTTTTTCTCTGCGCTCGGGTTCGAGTCCGGAAAGGGTTGGAAAGACGAGCGCAGTCGCGGCGCTGCCTTTCTTGCTCCCGTTGGCAATCTTGAGTTCGTCGACGGACGTTCGCCGGGTGAAGCGGACGTGTTTGTTGAGGTTGTCGGGCTCGATGCGATACGCAGCGTTGCCGAAGAGTGGTTGCGGGAAAACACTGAGGGTGCTGAAGTCGCGAAACGAATCTCGGAAATATCTGCGACCGATTGGCATTCTCGTCTGTTCACCGTTGAGCCGATTGAAGGAAAGCCCTTTACCTTCTGGGAATGGGAGTCTCCGTTTCACGGCAGGCCGATTGCAGTTGAGGGCGACCTCTCTGCAGAGGGTATGAAATTCGCGATCGTTGTGGCGCGGTGGAATGCTGTGATCACCGACCGTTTGTTACAAGGCTCACTGGACGCACTAAAACGAAGCGGAGCAAAACAGCAGGACATCGAGATCGTTCGCGTTCCCGGTTCCTGGGAGATTCCTGCCGCGGCGCGAACGATTGCTGAGCAAAAAAAAGCAGACGCTGTCATCGCGCTGGGCTGTCTGATCCGCGGTGAGACGGCGCATTACGAAGCGATCTACAACGAAGTAGCGCGTGGCATGGGCCAGTCGCAACAGGAGACAGGCGTGCCGCATGCTTTCGGCGTGTTGACCTGCGAAACGCTGGAGCAGGCCCTGGACCGCGCCGGGTTGAAGGCGGGGAACAAGGGCTTCGAGGCGGCGATTGCGGCCATCGAAATGGTCTCCCTTACCCGCAAGCTACGCACAACTGAAACAAGGACGAGCGACGCTGCACCGAGCCTGCTGGCGAATCAGGAAGGCATCTGATGGCGACCGGCACACGAAGGAAATCGCGCGAGCTGGCGATGCAGATGCTTTTCCAGGCAGACATCGGAAAGCAGCAACCGGAAGACGTGAGAAAGACCTTCTGGGCGACTCGCGACGATATCGACCTTGAGACCCGCGGCTTTGCGGATGACCTGTTCCGCGTTGCTTCGACGCGTGAAGAGGAAATACGCCAGGCAATTGAAGCTGTTTCAAAGAACTGGCGAATGGAGCGGATGCCAGCGGTTGACCGCAATGTGCTGCGGATGGCGGTCGGCGAACTGCTCGCCTACCCCGACACTGCTCCGGCAGTCGTGATCGATGAGGCACTGGAAATCGCGCGGCGCTACTCGGCTCCTGAGTCCGTTGGGTTTCTAAACGGCGTGCTCGATGCTGTCCGGAAGCGCCAAGTTCGTTAGACCCTCCCCCTATACCCTTTCATACCTCCATATTTGAAAATAAAGGGGTTACGCCGCTCATATTTGATAATAAAGAACTTAGCAAAAACGAAAGCCGCTGATCGCTTTCGCGGACAGCGGCTTTCCTGAATCAAGAGTACCAGCGGTGTCAAGAAAACCGCTGTGGAAATGCAGGTTCCGAACAGGCAGGCGTTGAGCGAACGCATATAAGCTGCAGGCAAGAAAGAAGCCCCGCACGGTAGCGGGGCTTCTTTCCTGGTGGAGCTAGCGTTCGATTAGGTCACTGGTCTCGGGCGAACCGCGATCAGGTCAGCCGGAACAGGGTTGTTTTGCGGGTCGACCAGATTCGTTGTCAGTTGCAGCGAGTCGGTCAGGCCGGGAAGAGTGATGACGTGCAGTTTGCCGTCCCCCGCCGTGCCAACGTAGAGCGCGGTTCCGTCTGGGCTGAAGATCGCGCTGACGGGGGCCGTCGCTCCGGCCAGCAAGACATTCTGCAGCGTTCCAAGTCCAGTCGCCGGCACGTTGTAGACCGGCAGAGGGGCGCCTGTGGCAGTACCTGCCGGCGTGTATGTCACGACCCCCAAAGTGGAATCAGGGGAAGCGACGACGGAATTGAACGTCGATGCATTGACGCCAGTGAGTGCGGTTTGAAACGGTGAGGCGGGAATCGTAATTCCTGTCGTTGCCGGGCAAGCGCCGCCCGGTATAGCTACATCGATGTCACTGAACACGTTGCCGGTGGCGACACCAAGGACGTGCTTGCCATCGTTTGTAGCCGCGATGCGATCGGTCGCCGCGGGCACGGTAGCCGCCACGGGATAGAAGTCGGTTGGGGACGTGCTGGTGTCAGGGCATGCACCGCGGAAAGTCGTTTGGGAGCCGGCGAAGAAGCCTGCCTCAGCCGGAACCGCGAGGGCCACGTCCTTGGCCAGGACAGATGTTGCGTCGATGGTATGGAAGCCCGTGAATGTGTTGTAGATATACATCGCGTTGCCGCCCGCGATATATACCGTCGTGCCGTCAGTACTCCACTTTGCAGAGGTGCCGGTGCCACCGAAACTTTGGAACGTGCCCGCCTTGCCTGTGCTTAAGAGATAAAAGACTCCGCGCACCGGATCGCTGATCAGGACCTGGGTGTTATCGGGAGAGACGGCGAGAACTTTTCCCGGAACGTTCAGGTTCTGACTCGTCAGTGTGTTAGTGGCGGTTGAGACCGTCATCAGTGCGGTCGCGCTGCCGAGATAAAGGGTAGATCCATCCAGGCTCATGACCATTGAGTTTGGATTGTAGGGTAAGCGGGTC